>NZ_JAXOJX010000005.1:0-158059 GCF_034427735.1 Azohydromonas lata | reverse complement strand
GTGGCGGCGCTGGAGCCGGCGCCACGGCGCGGGCCGCGACCGCGGGCGCCGGGCCGAAGTGCGCTGAGCCGGTCGGACCGTCTGGTCCGTGCCCGGGGTGGGCGCGGCGGAGGGCTCGCCGTTGCCGCGCCCGCGCGCGGTGTGGCATCTGCACGCCCGGCGGCGGCGGGCGGGCATCCACCGCTTCCTAAAATTCACGGGTGAAAGTCAACGCCACCCCCCATGTAAACGCGCCGCCCAAGGTGGAGCCGGTTGCCGTGCCGGTGACCACCGCGCAGACCGCCAGCGGTTTAGGCGACAAGGCCGCGGCGCTGACCGCCTTGGCCAGCGCGGCGGGCGCGGTGGACCTGAGCCCGCTTGGGCGCGGCGTCGCGGCGCTGGCGTCCTTCGGCTTTCCCGTGGTGGAGATAGGCCCCGAGGGCCATGAAGACCCCAACACGCTGGAGCTGCCGCCTCAGGCCACCACCCCCGACCAGCCCGCCGCCGAAACCGCGCCGCCCAGCGCCGCGCGCCACATCGCCCAGGCCCTGGCCGGCGCGCTGAGCCTGAAGGCTGCCGAAGACAACGCCGAGGTGTTGCAGGAGGAGCCGCAGCAGGCGCCCTCCGGCGACGGGGCGCCCGCGCAAGGCGCGCGGGGGGACACCGCCACGCTGCAGTCCGCCGCGCCGCAGGCCCAGCCGCCGCAGCAGGCGGCCGGCGCCCTGCTCAACGCCATGCTGAGCGCGGCGCTCACCGGCCAGGCGGCAATGGAAGTGCGGCGCGAGGGCCGCCCGCCCGCGCAGATGGAGCTGGAGCGCGAGGCCGACGGGCACGGCGGCCACCGCATCGCCCGCATACGCCTGCGCCACCAGACGGAGGACGGCGTGATCGACGTCACCGCGGAGCTGGCGCTGGGCGCGGCCTTCCCGGGCGAGCACGCGCCCATGAACGTGGACATCACCGGCAGCGGCGCCCTGGGCGGCCAGGCGGCGGCGCAATTGAACGAGCTGCGCGAATCGCTGCAGGCGCGCGGCATGGCCGCGAACGTGCGCGCGCGCATGGACGACTGAACCCGCCATGACCCACGACGCCCAAGACGACCTCGCCCGCCGCCGCGCCGCGGTGGCCCTGACCTACGACACCATGTCGCAAGTGGGCGCGCCCAAGGTGGTGGCCAAGGGCTACAACCAGACGGCCGAGAAAATCATGGAATTGGCCCGGGAGGCGGGCATCCCCATCACCGAATCCGCGGAACTGGCGCGGGCGCTGATGCACGTGAAATTGGACAAGGAAATTCCGACGGAGCTTTATGCGGCCGTGGCGGAGATATTGGCTTGGGTTTGGAGGTTGGGGGGGAAGGGGAAGAAGTAGGGCAAATTTAATTGGGATGGCGAAATGCCAGTAAATTTGAGCCAAAATTCAACGCCTCGAATTCCTGTGCTTCAAAATTGGTTTGCGCATTGGATTTCGGTTTTTTTGATCATCTTTCTTTTGTTGGCGGAATAGACCTATTGATTGAGAGAAAGCTACTTCTGCTTTCGGCCAACTGCGGTCGCACAGCTGGCCTTTCCGATAGGCCGCTTTAGGCTGCAAGCGGTCTTTCAACGACTGAAGCCTTGGAACTGGCTTGTGCCGGAAGCGGTTTCCAATTTATTGATTTACTATGAAAAAGCGGCGTTTTATTTTTTCGTAGCGAATTCATCGTTTTCATTATTTAAAAAAGCAGCGGAAGCCGAATATCATCCAGAGCAGTGCCTGGGAAATATGATTCGATGACCGCAAGAACCAAAATCATTTTTGTAGCCACAATACACTTTTCTGCGGTGTCGTGGCAAACGGAAATGGCCGCATGAAGCTGAAGGTGTGTTGCGTAAGTCCTATTAATGTGCTTGTATTTGAAGTGGTCAATTAATTTTTAGTGCTGACTTACAAATTATTCGTTGTGCAGCAAATATTAAAATATCTTATAGCAGATTATGGAAACAGAAGCGCTGCATCACCAGCACAATGCCGAACGCTCCGCTCAAGTGCGAGTGGCCAGTACTCGTATTCCCGTCGTAAAATTTTGCACACCCCTAGACCTTATCTGCCGTTTTGAAGGAGGAGGCAGACGTGGCAAGCGTTTCCTCGCGCGCAACGAAGTTGCGTAGGCCTACGTCAGTTCAAGTATAGTGGGAGGGGTTGCGGCAGGCACGTTTTAGCGAGGAATAAATTGTCAAAAATAGGGGTTGTATTTATTCATGGATTGACAGGCGGTGAAGCCACTTGGAAAAACAGCTCTGGCAGTTCATTTGGGAGCTTGTTAGAAAAATCTCCAATTGGACCGCACATTGAAGTTCATCACTTCAGCTACTACACAAAAATCTCCTCTATATTCGATTCGGCCATAGCAAAAAGAATTCTAGGGCGAATTCCGGTTCTAGGGCGGTTAAAAACTTTTCAGGGGAGAATACAAAAAAATCAACCAATCGAGCAGCTTGCGCAAATGCTTAGTACCGAAATTCGGTTGGAGTTGAGCCATCTTGATCGCATAGTTTTGATTGCTCACAGTCTTGTGTGGATTGGTTGCTAAGGATTATATATTAAATCACGATCACCAAGAGGACCGGAAAGTTGTCGGTTTCCTGTCTATAGCTGTGCCACATAAGGGTTCGCTGTCAGCGCAAATCTTGGCGCCATTGAATAAAAACGCACAAGAGCTGGTTCCTCTTGATGAATACGTGTCGCGCCTAAATAATGAATGGATGGATAAAAAAGGGGATTTGCCAGAGTCTAGGTATGTTATAGCGGCGCACGATGAATGTGTGGACAAAGAGAGTGCTTTGCCTGGCAAAATACCTAACAATAAGGTTTTCACGGTAAATCATGATCATGTATCGGTTTGCAAGCCGGAGGGCGCATCGGATTCTGTATTTAAATGCGCCACGCAGCTTATTGATCATGTGCTGAAGCAAAAATCTGGAGAGAATTCGGCTGCAGAAGTTTTTGATTCCAGCATGCCTGATTACAAAAAGGAGATCTTCATAATAAAGATGATAATAAGCGATATTGGAGCAAAAGGTATAGACAATGCCAAGGAGTCGTTTTTTCAAGCCGAAATTGTTGCCAAGCACTCCAGTATAAAAGAGAGACATCAAATATTCGAGTTGCAAAGGCGGGTGGTAAACTTGTATCGCGCAATTTATAACGCTCATAACGAAACACATGATAGGAACAGCGTATTTAGCGAAGTACATCAAAGCATAATGGAGCAAGATGGTGCTGCACTAAAATGTGGAGTTGAATATGTTAGTTACCTGCATAAACAAGGCCTTCTTCATCAAGCAGCGAACCAATTGACTGATGAAGTAATTTGGGGTAAAGACGGCGATCTTGATAAAGTGGAGGCCTTGACAAAGTGACTCAAATGTTTGCCTTTGATCCCCATACTGAACTTCACGTGGCGGCCCTGCGCTGCCTCGCGATAGTGGAATTCATTGGCAAGCCGACCTTGCCGCAGAACAAGTTAACAATTACCAAGGCCGCAATTTTTGATGCTGCACTCAAAAATCCAAATGTGACAAGAAAGATTTTGAATAATCTTGCCCCCGAGCGCATGCATAAAGAATTGCTGCGGCAAGTACTATACCCAGATGATGTTGAATACGGAGAGCCAGTGAGTACAAGGGAGATTGCCGCAGTCGCCGCGCTCCTCGTTAAATTCGATATGATCAAAATTGCGCATGTAGAAGGTGATTTTTATTTAATGCCGAAAGAAACTCTTAAAATTGATTTCTCTCGGCTGCCAGGGAGTTGGACAATTTCGCTTAAAGCACTTAAGCCTCTCACTTCGAAATCTTTGGGAACTCTACAGAAAGCTGCTTTCCAGGATGAGCCGTACTATGAAGAATAAAACCTACCTGTTCATTGAGCGACTGATCCTTAAAGGGATTAGAAAGAACTATGAAGCAACGTTTACTGAGGGGCTAAACGTTGTGTGGGGTGATATGGATAGCGGCAAGTCCAGCATCCTTAACTTGATAGATTATTGTTTTGGTGGATCAAACGAGCAGTTGCAGTATGCAGAGATCGCAGCAAACGTAAGGGTTGTTTTTCTTCAAGTTGATCTCAATGGAAACAGGGTGACTATTGAGAGAGATCTCGCTGATGCAAATGGGCCAATACGTGTTTACAGTGGCACATTTGAAGAGGTCAGTACGCTGTTTCCTCGACACATGAGTGCTTCACCCAGCGTCCATATGCCGGATGGTTGGCTTTCTGATTTTGTGCTTGAATGTCTTAATATTCCAAAAGTCAAAATCCGTGAATCAAAAAAAGAAGACGCCAGTGCCGATCGTCTTAGTATTCGAGATTTGCTTAAGCTAATGTATTTAAAGCAGACCCGTGTTGGTTCCGATAATCTTTTGGATTATGCAAATCAACCGTTATTTGTAAAGAATGTTGAGGTTCAAAAATTTGTTTTCAACGTACACAATGAGGCCCTTACCACGCTGAAAGGTCAACTATCCTTAGAGGTGCAGGAACGAAATGCACTGCTTGGCGAGCGGAATGTAGTTCTCCGATTTTTAGAAAGTGTCAATTTGGAGTCTTCGGATCAAGAGGAAGCGCTCGACAAAAGAATAGCTGAAAAAGACGAGGAAATTGCTTTTCTTGAGCACACAATCAATGAATTGAAGCGCGACTTCAAGTTGTCGTCATCATTTGCTGTAGAACTGAAAACGCAGATTACTGATCTTCAGTTTCAACAGAAGAAAATAGTCAATCGCATTCGGGAAATAGAAGAAAAGCGAAATAGCTATGTTAAGCTAAAGGAGACTTACGACTTTGATTTGGAGAATTTGGAGCTGGCTAAGCGTAGCAAATCGTTGATCGGGGATATTCCGAGAACCATAAAGCCTGTCTCCTGCCCACTTTGCGAGACCCCGCTATCCTTATCTCCAAATCGGATTGGTGTTGACGATATTTCGGTTCATATTCGATCAATTAAAAACAGAATGGCTGGGGTTGGAGAGGCATTGACACAACTTCTTCAAGAGCAGGGCGAGTTGCAAAGCGCTGAAATTGAAATTAATCGCACACTTAAGGAAAAGATTACCGCATTTGATGGTGAGAACTTTGCCGATGTATCAGGATTGGTACAGAGTATTGAAACGATGGAAAAAGCACGATCTGAGTTGCAGGTCAAGGCCGCTGCGCTCAAGCAGTCCATTTCTATACATCGACGATTTGCTGACATTGATCGAAGCATTGAAAACAAGGCCGCTACGATCGAATCAATTCGTCTCGCTATCCAAGATGTGGAATCTGGAGTCACTGACATTGAAAAAGTGGTAGATGAATTGAGTGGCTTCTTAGCCCGTTATATGGAGTCGAGCGGTCTTCGTAATGTTTATAACGTCTACGTCGATAAAAAATTCGTTCCGCATTTCCGAGGCTTGTCGTATTACAAGGCAACGTCAGGTGGCGTCAGAACCGTTCTATCTATAGGTTCTTATATCGCGCGGCTCCAATATCTTATTCATGAAGGCGGAAATCTCCCGCCATTCTTGATGATCGACACTCCGGGCCAGAACATTGGGCACACCAGACGTGCCGATGAGAATGGTATGGACGACGAAGTATCTGACCCGATAGTTTATGAGAAGGTCTACGAGCAGATTTTAAATGTGGCCCTTATGGCGAGACTTCTTGATCGATTCTGTCAAGTAATTGTGGTTGACAATGACTTGCCGGAAAAATTTCAGTTGCCGGGAAATTTTAATTTGGTGAAGCGATTTAGTAAAAACAGCAAAATATATCCGCCAGGTCTTATTGACGACATCAATACAGTTTAAATGTCGTTTAGTACGCCGACTCGGCAATGCACTCGCGTAGCGATTACCCGGCCACTCCCTGGTCGGTGACTCACGACAAGCGTGCAAGAACAGTTCTTCAAGACGAAAGATGCTGCACTCGAAGGTCGGCGCTTGCGGCAGCATCTCCGGGTGCCGATGCAGGATCTAAACCAAGGCAAGTGGTTATGGATAGGACTTACGCAGCAAGCACCATCCGCACCGCCGGGCTGCGTAACTCGGCTCGTAGATAGCTGGACAGCATTTCGCGTTTGAGCTGATAGAGCGTTTTCCCGACCTGTCGCGCCTGAGCTGCAGAGCATGGGCAGCAGCTGAACGACAACTATCGCTGCAAAGCGGCCGTTCGTGATAGCGGTCTGAAGGTCGCCAACGGGCACAAAGCAGACATAGCAACAACTGCCAATTAATGTCCGCTGGTGCGAGGTCAGTACGAATAGCTAACGGCCTTCCTGGAAATGGCACGCAGCACGGAAATAGCACCACAGCCCCCGCAAAGACCAAGATTTAGCCCTCGCTAACTTCCTTAATGCAGGATCAGCGAATAGCCCTCAATAACGCAGCAGTCCCAAACCGCCCCTACGCTTCACCGTGGGGCCGCCTGGATTCCCGCCTTCGCGGGAATGACGAAGCGGGGTGTGAACGGTCGCGGCTTGCGGGATGCCAAAGCCAAGTGGCATTGGCCGCGCGCCATTCAATCCAAGAACATTGAAATATCAACTTATCGGGGCAGCCAATGGCTTTATTTCACGCTCAATGCCACCAATCTAATAAATCGCAGTATTACTGATTTTCCGTCGCCCCACCCGCCCCCTCCTGCTTGGATGCATACCGCTCAAGCATCAAATACAACCCAATCCCCCCCACCAACGGCAGCAAGTAATAAAGCGCGCGGTAAGCCAAAACAGCCCCCATCACCTCCCCATTCCCCAGCCGCCCGGACAGCAGTGCCAGATAAACCGCTTCCAGCACACCAAGCCCGGCCGGAATAGGCGTCACCACACCCACCACGGAAGCCGCCATCAGCACGGCCAGCGTTTGCCCATACGGCAGCCGCTCGCCCAGCAGCAGATACATCACGCCACCCATCAGCGCCCAATTGGCCGCGGAGAACACGAGTTGCGCGATGGCGCGGCCGGGGCTGGGCAGTTGCAGGCGGCGGCCGCGGATGTGCCATTCGCGGCCACGCCACTTGGCGCAGGCCAGCACGTAACCCGCAGCCAGCGCCAGCATCAGCACGCCCACGGCGCGCAGGGTCCAGTCCGGCAGGAAAGCCTTGGTCGGCAGCGTGATCACGCCGGCCGTGAACAGGCTGCCGGCCAGCAGGCCGTAGCCCAGCCAGTTGGTCGCCAGGCTCAGGCCCACCACCTGCGCCACGGTCGCCTCGTCCAGCCCGGCGCGGGCGTACAGGCGGGCGCGCATCGCCACGCCGCCCACCAGTGAGCCCAGGTTGAGGTTGAAGGCGTAGCTGGATACCGCGATCGCCCAGGTGCGCCAGCGCGCCACGCGGTGGCGCACGTGGCCGCGGCCTATGAGGTCGAAACAGCCGTAGAGCGCGTGGCTCAGCGTCGCCAGCGCCCACGCGGCCAGCAGCAGTTGCAGCGGGTAGCGCTTGAGCGCGGCCCAGGCGCCGGCCCAGTCGATCTGGTGCGCGCGTGACAGCAGCAGCGCCAGCACCAACAAGCCCAATACCGGCACCGCCCAGCGGCGTATGCGCGGCCAGGCGGCGTGCAGGGAAGCCCACAGGGAGCTGGCGACGGGGACGGGCGGTGAATCACTGAGCATGGTGGAACCATGCTCGCCGCCCCCCGTCAAAGGCGCCAGCCGACGCCGCCGCGAGCGGCTGTAGGCGCTGTCCGACGACGCTGCCGGACAGCGGCCCGCGCAACGCGCCGCGTCAGGCGCCCGGGGCGGGCCCGCCGTCAGCCCGCCAAGCGGGAAACCGTCAGCGCCTGCGCACGCCCGGCAGCACGCACAGCATCTCGTACAGCAGGTTGGCGCCCAGCAGCGCGGTGTTGCCCGTCGGGTCGTAGGGCGGGGAGACCTCCACGAGGTCGGCGCCCACGAGGTTGAGGCCGCGCAGGCCGCGCACGATCTCCAGCGCCTGCGGCACGGTCAGCCCGCCAATCTCCGGCGTGCCGGTGCCGCCGGCATACGCGGGGTCTATGCCGTCGATGTCGAAGCTCAGGTAGACCGGGTGGTCGCCAATGGAGTCGCGCACCGCGCCCATCAGCGGCGCGAGCGACCGCCACCACACCTCGTGCGCCGGGACGACGTTGAAGCCCTGGGCGCGCGGCCAGTCGAAATCGTCCGCCGCGTAGCCGGTGCCGCGCAGGCCGATCTGCCAGACCTTGTGCCCGCACAGCAGCCCCTCCTCCACCGCGCGCCGAAACGGCGTGCCGTGGGCCACGGGCTCGCCGAACATGCTCTCGTTGACGTCCGCGTGCGCGTCCACGTGCACCAGCGCCACCGGGCCGTGGCGCCCGGCCATGGCGCGCAGGATGGGCAGCGCAATGGTGTGGTCGCCGCCTATGGTCAGCGGCTTGCAGCCGGACTCCAGCACCCGGCGGTAGTAGCCGGTGATGATGTCCAGCGACTTGCCCAGCGAGTAGGTGTTGATGGGCACGTCGCCCAAGTCGGCCACCTGCAGCGTGTCGAAGGGCGCGGCGCCCGTGGCCATGTTGTAGGGGCGCAGCAGCGCGGACTCGGCCCGCACCTGGCGCGGGCCGAAGCGCGCGCCGGGGCGGTGGCTGGTGCCGATGTCCAGGGGCACGCCGATGAAGGCGGCGTCCAGGCCGGCGGGCGAGTCGGCCGCGGGCAGCCGCATCATGGTCGCCAGGCCGCCAAAGCGCGGCATGGCGTTGCCGCTGAGCGGCTGGTTCAGGGACGGGGACGGTTGGTCGGTCGAAGCGCTCATGGCAGGACTCGCGAAGGATGAGCGCGCCGGCACGGCCGGTGCGCGGGTCAGCGGCGGCGGCCGCGAATCCACTCCAGCGTCAGCATCAGCGCGGTGGTGAAGAGGATCAGCAGCGTGGCCACGGCCGCGATGGTCGGATTGATGTTCTCGCGTATGCCCGTGAACATCTGCCGCGGCAGCGTGGCCTGCGCCGGGCCGGCGATGAAGAGGGTCACGACCACTTCGTCAAAGCTGGTGGCAAAGGCGAACAGGGCACCCGAGATCACGCCCGGGGCGATCACCGGCAGCGTGACGCGGAAGAAGGTTTCAACGGGCCCGGCACCCAGCCCCAGGCTGGCGCGCACGAGGTTGTGGTTGAAGCCCTGCAGCGTGGCCAGCACGGTGGTGACGACGAAGGGCGCGCCCAGCGCGGCGTGCGACAGCACCAGGCCCAGGTAGGTGTCCGCCAGGCCGATGCGCGCGAACACGAGGTAAGTGCCCACGCCCACCACGACCACGGGCACCACCATGGGCGCGATGAGCACACTCATCAGCACTGACTTGCCCTTGAACTGCACGCGCGCCAGGCCCACGGAGGCCAGCGTGCCCAGCACGGTGGCCAGCAGCGTCGCCAGCGGAGCCACGATGAAGCTGTTGCGGGCGGCGCGGGCCCAGTCGTCGGAGGCCAGGAGCTGCTCGTACCACTGCAGCGACCAGCCCGGCATGGGGTAGGCCAGGAAAGAGCTGGCCGAGAACGACAGCGGGACGATGGCCAGGATGGGCAGCAGCAGGAACAGCAGCACGCCCACGCAAGCCACGCGCAGCGCCCACCAGCCGAGCTTGTCCAGCGGCGTGGCGTAGGCGGGGAAATCAGGCAGGAATCGGTTCAACGGGTTCATGGCGCTCACCCCAGGCTCAGCTCGGCACGTGCGAAGCGGCGGTACACGCCGTACAGGGCCAGCGTGCTGCCCAGCAGCAGCGCGCCCAGCGCGGCGGCCATGCCCCAGTTGACGTCCACGTTGGTGTACTGGGCGATGTAGTAGGACAGCATCTGGTCGTCCGCCCCGCCCAGCAGCGCGGGCGTGACGTAGTAGCCGATGGACAGGATGAACACGAGCAGCGCGCCGGCACCGATGCCCGCATAGGTCTGCGGCACGTACACGCGCACGAAGGCGGCCAGCGGCGTGCTGCCCAGCGAGACGGCGGCGCGCACGTAGGTCGGCGGCACGGACTTCATGACGCTGTACAGCGGCAGGATCATGAAGGGCAGCAGGATGTGCGTCATGGCGATGATGACGCCCGTGCGGTTGAACAGCAGCGCCAGCGGCTCGGCGACCACGTGCAGGCCCAGCAGCGCCTTGTTGATCAGGCCCTCGCGCTGCAGCAGCACGATCCAGGCGGCCACGCGCACGAGGATGGAGGTCCAGAACGGCACCAGCACCAGGATCATGAGCACGTTGGCCTTGCGCGCGGGCAGCGTGGAGAGCCAGTAGGCCAGCGGGTAGCCCAGCAGCAGGCAGGTCAGCATGACCACCACGCTGATCTGGAAGGTGCGCAGCAGGATGCGGCCGAAGACGCGCTGGTCTTCCGGCATGCGCTCTATGCCGCCCTCGGCCTCGCGGCGCAGGTCCACGGCGGCGAGCAGGTAGTCCGGCGTCCAGCGCGAGGCGTTCTTGGCGATGGCCTGCCAGTAGGGCAGCGCGGCCCAGCGGGGGTCCATCGCCAGCAGCCTGGCGCGCACGTCCTCGGCCTTGAGCGCGGGGTCGCGCAGCGCGTCCTGGCTGGCGCGGTAGGCGCCCATCACCAGCGAGCGCGAGCCCGGCACCTCGCTGTTGAGGCGGCGGGCCAGTGCGCCGGCGTCCGCGCTGTCGGGCATGGCCGAGAGGTCGGCCACCACGGCGGCGAAGGCGGCCGGGGCGGGTTCGCTCTGGCGGTCCCAGCCGGCGAGGGCTTGCGCCGTGCGCGGCAGGGCGCGCGCGACCTCGGGGTTTTCGACGGCGCGCATGAGCAGCGCGCCAATGGGGACGATGAACACCGCCACCAGGAAGGCCAGCAGCGGCAAGGTGAGCAGCAGCGCCTGGCGCTTGCGCCGCCCTTCAGCGCGCGAGAGCGCCTTGGCCAGCGTGAGCGCCTGGGCTTCCGCCGCGCTGGGCGGCGGCGGAGCCGAGCCGAGATCCTGCATTGCGTGCGCGCCTGCCATGCCGCTGCTTCCTTGTTGACTGTGCTGGTTGGACGGCAGCGATCTGCCGTGTGGAGGTCAGGCTTGCCCAAGCCCTTGTGGGGACGGACCGGGAGAAGGCCCTTGGGCAAGCCTGGCCCGCGCCTACAGGTTGGGCGCGGGATGGAACGGTTGACGGCCGGCGGACGGCCGCGGAATCACTGCGCGGCCCAGGAGGCGAAGCGCTTTTCCAGCACCTCACCCTGGTCGGCCCAGAAGTGGATGTTGAACTGCAGCGAGTTCTTGGCGTTGGCCGGCGAGGTGGGCAGTTGCGCCAGCACCTTGGCGTCCAGCTTGGACAGAGCCTTGTTGTTAGTCGGCCCGTAGGAGATGTTCTTGGCGTACTCGGCCTGGGTCTCGGGCGTGGAGGCGAAGGCGATGTACTTCATGGCCAACGCCTTGTTGGGCGTGCCCTTGGGGATGACCCAGTAGTCCAGGTCATAGATGCCGCCGTTCCAGGTGATCTTCAGCGGCTTGCCTTCGCGCTGCGCGGCGTCGATGCGGCCGTTGTAGGCGGTGCTCATGACCACGTCGCCGGCCACCAGGAACTGCGGCGGCTGCGCGCCGGCTTCCCACCACTGGATGTTGGAGCGCAGCTCGGTGAGCTTCTTGAAGGCGCGGTCGGCACCGGCGGGCGTGCCCAGCACCTTGTAGACGTCGGCCGGGGCCACGCCGTCGGCCAGCAGGGCGAATTCCAGGTTGTAGCGGGCGCCCTTGCGCATGCCGCGCTTGCCGGGGAACTTCTTGACGTCCCAAAAGTCGGCCCAGCTCTTGGGCGCGTCCTTGAGCTTGTCGCCGTCGTAGGCCAGCACGGTGGACCACACGAAGATGCCCACGGCGCACTCGGTGACGGCGGCGGGCTGGAAGTCGGCCTTGCTGCCGACCTGCGACCAGTCCATCTTCTCGAACAGGCCTTCATCGCAGCCGCGGTTGGCGTCGGGGCTCTCCACTTCCACGAGGTCCCAGGTCACCTTCTTGGCTTCGACCATGGCCTTCACCTTGGCCTGCTCGCCGTTGTACTCCACGGGCACGACCTTCACGCCGGCGCTCTTCTCGAAGGGCTCGGTGAAGGCCTTGCGCTGGGCCGCGCCGTTGGCGCCGCCGAAGTTCACGACGGTCAGGGACTGCTGCGCCAGCACGGGCAGCGAGCACAGGGCCAGCACGGCGGCGGCCATGGTCTTGATTTTCATGACGAGGACTCCTCCAGGGGGATCACAGGGGACGGGAACGGGGACAGGGGACGGGAACCGTAAAACCGTTACGTGCGCAGCCGCGTCCGCGGCGGCTGCCGCGGGTGCGATCAGGCGTAGAGCCGCAGGTATTGCGGCGCCATGCGCAGCCACACCATTTGCCCCGGCTGCGGATGCCAGTTGCCGGAAAGCGGCAGCTTCACCGTGGCCTCGGGCTGCCCCGGCAGGGCGCAGCGCAGGCGCAGGTGGTCGCCGAAGTACAGCACGTCGATCACGGTGGCCTGCAGCACGTTGGGCGTGTCGGCGCCGCCGGCCAGCGCCACGGGCGAGGCCTCGATGCGCTCAGGCCGGATGGAGGCCGTCAGTGGCTGCCCGGCGGGCACGCCGTTGACGTCCACGCCCAGCAGGTGCTTGCCGTCCGCCAGGATGAGCTCGCGGCGGCCCAGGGCGTCCGTCGCCCCGGCCGTGCCCTGCAGCACGGTGCTGTCGCCGATGAAGCCGGCCACGAAACGGTTGGAAGGCTCCTCGTAGAGGCGCTCCACCGCGTCGATCATCTGGATCTCGCCGTCGTTGAACACCGCCACGCGGTCGCTCATGGTGAGCGCCTCGCCCTGGTCGTGCGTCACGTAGACGAAGGTCACGCCCAGGCGCTGGTGCAGCGCCTTGAGCTCGATTTGCATGTGCTCGCGCAACTGCTTGTCCAGCGCGCCCAGCGGCTCGTCCATCAGCACGAGCTGCGGGTCGAACACCAGCGCGCGCGCCAGCGCCACGCGCTGCTGCTGGCCGCCGGAGAGCTGGGCGGGGTAGCGGTCGTCCTTGCCGTTGAGTTGCACCATGGCCAGCGCCTGCTTCACGCGGCGGGCGATCTCGTCGCGAGGAACACGCCGCACGGTGAGCGGGTAGCCCACGTTGTCGCCCACCGTCATGTGCGGGAACAGCGCGTAGTTCTGGAACACCATGCCGAAGTTGCGCTTGTGCGGCGGGGTGCGCGTGATGGGCGTGCCGTCGAGCAGGATCTCGCCGGCCGTGGGGCTCTCGAAGCCCGCGAGCATCATCAGCGTGGTGGTCTTGCCCGACCCCGAGGGGCCCAGGAGGGTCAAGAACTCGCCGCGGCGGATGTGAAGGTCCAGCGACCGCACCACCAGCGATTGGCCGTCGTAGCTCTTTTGCACACCGCAAAAGCTTACTTGCGCGTCCGCGGGCACGACGGCAGACCGCGGGGATGCCGTTGCTGATGCAACGCCAGCGGGCCGTTCAGCGGCAAGAGTGGTCATTGGTTGGGTCTCCATCATCCGTGGCCTCGGGCCAGCCCCCGTGCTCGGCAATGGCCTGCCGCAGCGCCGAACCATGCTGGTCCAGCGTGGGCGGGCCTCGCCGGGCCGCCGCGCGCTCGCCGTCAAACAGCACGGGCGCGGCCACCAGGGGCACACTGCCTGCGGCATCGTCGCCGCAGCCTGTTTTTATAAGCATTCCCCGTGCCAGCACCTGCTGGGACTGGAACACCTGGTCAATGCTTCTCAATGGTGCGCAGGGCACGCCTGCCGCATCCAATCGTGCGCACCATGCACTTGTTGAGTGCGCAACCATCCATTGTGCCACCATGCCGACCACTTCGGCACGGTGCGCCACGCGTGCGGCGTTTGTCGCGAACCTGACATCGCGCGACGTCTCGATTTGCCCCACCAGCTCGCAGAGTTTCGCGAACTGGGTGTCGTTGCCCACGGCCAGGACGATGTGGCCGTCGGCCGTGGCGAACACCTGGTAGGGAACGATGTTGGGGTGCGCGTTGCCCATGCGCCTGGGCACCACGCCGCCCACGAGGTGGTTGCTGGCCTGGTTGGCGAGCATGGCCACCTGCACGTCCAGCAGCGCGGTGTCGATGTGGCAGCCCTGCCCCGTGCGCTCGCGCCCCTGCAGCGCGGCCAGGATCGCCGTGGTTGCGTACACACCCGTCATCAGATCCACCACGGCCACACCGACCTTTTGCGGCTGCGTGTTCGGCGTGCCCTCGGCCTCGCCGGTGACGCTCATGAGGCCGCCGGCGGCCTGTATGGCGAAGTCGTAGCCCGCGCGCGAGGCTTCCGGCCCCGTCTGGCCGTAGCCGGTGATGGAGCAGTACACCAGGCGCGGGTTGAGCGCGCGCAGCGAAGCGGCATCCAGGCCGTAGCGCGCGAGCTGGCCGACCTTGTAGTTCTCCAGCAGCACGTCGGCCTCGGCCGCGAGCGTGCGCACGAGCTGCGCGCCCTCGGGGCTGGCGATGTCCACGGCGATGGAGCGCTTGCCGCGGTTGGCGCACAGGTAGTAGGCCGACATGCGCTCGGCCGCCTCGCCCCACCAGGGCGGGCCCCAGCCGCGCGTGTCGTCGCCGCTGCCCGGGCGCTCGACCTTGATGACGTCGGCGCCGTAGTCGGCCAGCAGCTGCCCCGCCCAGGGGCCGGCCAGCACGCGGGAGAGGTCCAGGACGCGGATGCCGGCCAGCGGGCTCATGGGCGGACTCCGGGGGTGCGGGCCATGGCCGGGCGCAGCGTCAGCCGGTCAGCAGGAGAAGGCCTGCAGACCGGTGATGGCACGGCCCAGGATGAGCGCGTGCACGTCGTGCGTGCCCTCGTAGGTGTTGACCACCTCCAGGTTCACGAGGTGGCGGGCGATGCCGTACTCGTCGCTGATGCCGTTGCCGCCGAGCATGTCGCGCGCCACGCGGGCGATGTCCAGCGCCTTGCCGCAGCTGTTGCGCTTCATGATGGAGGTCAGCTCGACCGGGGGCGTGCCCTCGTCCTTCATGCGGCCCAGGCGCAAAACCCCCTGCAGGCCCAGCGAAATCTCGGTGAGCATGTCGGCGAGCTTCTTCTGGACGAGCTGGTTGGCGGCCAGCGGGCGGCCGAACTGGCGGCGGTCCAGCACGTACTGGCGGGCGCGGGCGTAGCAGTCTTCGGCCGCGCCCAGCGCGCCCCAGGCGATGCCGTAGCGCGCGCTGTTGAGGCAGGTGAAGGGGCCCTTCAAGCCGCGCACTTCAGGGAAGGCGTTTTCCTGCGGAACGAACACGCGCTCCATCAGGATCTGGCCGGTGATGGAGGCGCGCAGGCCCACCTTGCCGTGCAGCGCCGGCGTTTCCAGGCCGGCCATGCCCTTTTCCAGGACGAAGCCGCGGATGGCGCCCTCGTCGTCCTTGGCCCACACGACGAACACGTCGGCGATGGGGCTGTTGGTGATCCAGGTCTTGGAGCCCGTGAGCTCGAAGCCGCCGGGCACGCAGCGCGCGCGGGTGGCCATGCTGCCGGGGTCGGAGCCGTGGTCCGGCTCGGTGAGGCCGAAGCAGCCTATCCACTCGCCGCGCGCGAGCTTGGGCAGGTACTTTTGCTTCTGCGCCTCGGTGCCGAACTCGAAGATGGGCAGCATCACCAGCGAGGACTGCACGCTCATCATGGAGCGAAAGCCCGAGTCCACGCGCTCGACCTCGCGGGCGATGAGGCCGTAGCAGACATAGTTGAGGCCGGAACCACCATAGGCCTCCGGCAGCGTGGCGCCCAACAGGCCCAGCTCGCCCATCTCCCGGAAGATCTCCGGGTCGGTCTGCTCGTTGCGGAAGGCCTGCAGCACGCGCGGCGCCAGGCGGCCCTGGCAGTAGTCGTGGGCGGCGTCGCGCACGGCGCGCTCGTCGGCGCTGAGCTGCTGCTCAAGCTGCAGGGCGTCGTCCCAGGCAAAGACGGGTTTGTTGGGCTTGTTGGGCACGGCTTCTGTCTCCTCGGGGTGGATGGGATGCCCGCGGTTGTATCAGGCCACGGCGTCGAAGCTGGCGTCGATGATGCTCAGGCCTTCGCGCAGCAGCTCGTCGGAGGCCGTGAGCGGCACGAGGATGCGCAGCACGTTGCCGTAGGTGCCGCAGGACAGCAGGATGAGCCCGCGGCGGCAGGCCTCGGCCACGATGCGGCGGGTGAGGTCGGCGTCCGGCGCGCCCTGCGCGTCCACCAGCTCCACGGCGACCATGGCGCCCAAGCCGCGCACGTCGGCGATCTGCGCGCGGCGCGAGGCCATGTCGCGCAGCCCTTGCGTGAGCAGCTCGCCCACGTCGCGGCTGCGCTGCAGCAGCTTGTCGCGCTCGAAGGTCTCGATCACGGCCAGCGCCGCGGCGCAGCCCAGCGGCGAGCCCGCGTAGGTGCCGCCCAGGCCGCCGGGGCCGGGGGCGTCCATCACCTCGGCGCGGCCCACCACGGCGGACAGCGGGAAGCCGCCGGCCAGCGACTTGGCCAGGGTGACGAGGTCCGGCGCCACGCCGGCGTGCTCGATGGCGAAGAAGGTGCCGGTGCGGCCCGCGCCGGTCTGCACCTCGTCGGCGATGAGCAGGATGCCGTTGGCGTCGCACAGCGCGCGCAGCCGGCGCAGCAGCTCCGGCGGCGCGACGTTGAAGCCGCCCTCGCCTTGCACGGGCTCGATGATGATGGCCGCCACGCGGTCGGCTTCCACGTCGTTCTTGAACAGGGCTTCGATGGAGGCGATGGCGTCGTCCACCGTCACGCCGGCGCGCTCGTTGGGGAAGCGGGCGTGGAAGATTTCACCGGGGAAGGGGCCGAAGCCGGTCTTGTACGGCGCGACCTTGCCGGTGAGGCCCAGCGTGAACATGGTGCGGCCGTGGTAGCCGCTGCCGAAGGCGATGACGGCCGAGCGCTTGGTGTAGGCGCGGGCGATCTTGACGGCGTTTTCCACGGCCTCGGCGCCGGTGGACAGCAGCAGCGTCTTCTTGGCGAAGTCGCCGGGGGCCATGGCGTTGAGCTTCTCGGCCAGCGCCACGTAGGGCTCGTAGGCCACGACCTGGAAGCAGGTGTGGGTGTAGCGCTCCAGCTGGGCCTGCACGGCGGCGATGACGTCGGGGTTGCGGTGGCCGGTGTTGAGCACGGCGATGCCGCCGGCGAAGTCGATGTAGCGGCGGCCCTCCACGTCCCAGATCTCGGCGTTCTCGGCGCGGTCGATGAAGACGTGGTGCGCCTGGCCCACGCCACGGGGCACGGCCGTGGCACGGCGGGCCATCAGCGCGGCATTGGTGGAAGCGGAGGCGGCAATGGCGTCAGACATGGCGGATTTCGGGGCGACGTTGCAAGGTCGCCCACTCTAGGAGCCATGCGGGGCCTCTACCATGTACAGCCCTTGCGGCGCTGTACTGGCCGCCGGGCCGATACAGCGCAGTCCGTTTGACCGGTTCACCTTGCCATGCTCGACCTCCAGCCCCGCTCCTCCGTCCCCTTGGTCACCCAGATCGTCGAGGGCTACCGGCGGCTGATCGAGTCGCGTGCGCTGCGCCCGGGCACCAAGGTGTCGTCGGTGCGCCAGTTCGCCGCGGCTCACGAGGTGAGCGTGTTCACGGTCGTGGAAGCGTATGACCGTTTGGTGGCACAAGGCTGGCTGGTTTCGCGCCCGCACCAGGGCTTTTTCGTGCGCCAGCGCCTGCCGCAGGCCCAGGACGGCGCCGCGGAGCGGCCGGGCTCCGGCTTCGACGGCATGTGGTACATGCGCAAGATCTTCGAGCACCGCGACCTGCGCATGAAGCCCGGCTGCGGCTGGCTGCCCGGGGACTGGCTGTTCGAGGACGGCATGCGCCGCGCGCTGCGCCAGCTCGCCACCGAGCCCATAGACATCACGGGCTACGGCCATCCCAAGGGCTACACCGAGCTGCGCCGGCTGCTGTGCACCCAACTGGCGGAGCAGGAGATCACGGTGCCGCCGGAGCAACTGCTGCTCACGCAGGGCTCCAGCCAGGCGCTGGACCTGGCCGCGCGGCGCCTGGTGCGCGCGGGCGACGCGGTGCTGGTGGACGAGCCGGGCTACTCCAACCTGATGTTCATGCTGCGGCTGCAGGGCGCGCGCCTCATCGGCGTGCCGCGCACGCCCACGGGCTGGGACCTGGCCACCCTGCAGTCGCTCATCCAGGAGCACCGCCCGCGCGTGTTCTTCACGCAGCCGCGGCTGCAAAGCCCGACGGGCTCCATCGCGCCGCTGGCGCAACTGCACCGACTGCTGCAACTGGCCGAGGCGCACGACATCACGCTGGTGGAAAACGACATCTACGCCGAGCTGGACCCGGAGCCGCGCGCCTCGCTGGCCAGCCTGGACCAGCTCCAGCGCGTGGTGCACATCGGCAGCTTCTCCAAGACCATCTCGCCCAACCTGCGCGTGGGCTGGCTGGCGGCCAACCCGGACCTGATCGAGGACCTGGGTCAGCTCAAGATGGTGTCGGGGCTCACGTCCTCGGAACTGAACGAGCGGCTGGTGTACGGGGCGCTGACCGACTCGCGCTGGCGCAAGCACCTCAAGAGCCTGCGCGAGCGGCTGGCGGTGGCGCAGCAGCGCGTGGCGCAGCGGCTCACGGACATCGGCTTCGAGCTGTTCGCCGAGCCCGGCTGCGGCCTGTACCTGTGGGCGCGGCACCCGGACATCAGCGACAGCGGGGAGCTGTCCAACCGCGCGGCGGCGGAAGGGATCATGCTGGGCCCGGGCCACCTCTTCATGCCGGAGCTCGCACCCAGCCCCTGGCTGCGCTTCAACGTGACTTTTTGCAGCGACGAGAAGCTGTTTGCCTTCCTGGAGGCGCAGCGGCGCGGCATTTGAGCCGCCGCGCCGGCCGCCCTCCCGCCGCGCGGCGGGAGGAGGCGTTTGCCGCGCTCAGGGCGCCAGCAGGTCGCCCAGCCAGGCCAGCAGCGGCTTGCTGCGCGGCAGCGTGATGACGGTGCCCTCGCGCCGCGCGTCGGCGCCGCCGTAGTAGCGGCCGGTGGACGGGTCCACGCCCACGGCCTGCACCGCGCCGATGTCGGTGAGGCTGACCGTGTAGCCCAGGGCCTTGAGGCCGTCTATCGTCGCCTGCGGCATGCCCAGCTCCGTGCTGATGGAGGGGCCCGCGCCGGTGACGGCCAGCCGCCGGGCGTCAATGGCCTGCTGCAGCGGCATCTTGTGGTCTATGAGATTGAGCGTGACGTTGAGCACCGAGCTGATGATGGTGGAGCCCCCCGGCGAGCCGTAGGCCAGCAGCGGCTTGCCGTCGGCCGTGAAGATCATGGTGGGCGTCATGCTGCTGCGCGGGCGCTTGCCGGGCTGCACGTCGTTGTAGCCGCCCTCGCCAGTGACGGGGTTGGTGGTGGGCGCGAGGTTGAAGTCGGTCAGCTCGTTGTTGAGCAGGAAACCATGGTTGCGGAAGCTGCCGTCGGCGCGCTTGTAGCCCGCGAACACGCCAATGCCATGCGAGGACTCGATGGTGTTGGTGTAGGAGACCATGTTGCCCTGCCGGTCCATCACGGCAAAGTGCGTCGTGGTCTCGCCGGGGCCGTTGACGGGCTCGGCCACGGCCAGGTGGAGGTTGGGCTGGGCTTGGGCGGTCTCGTAGGGGCGCGGGTCGCCGAAGGTGGGCGTGGGCAGGAGCTGGCCCGGGACGATGGGCGCGCCGCGCAGGCCCACGTAGGTGCCGTTGAGCAGGCCGCGGCCCGGCACGGAGACGAAGTCGGCGTCCCCCATCCACACGGCGCGGTCGGCGAAGGCGGTGCGCAGCGCGTCGGCCATGACGTTGGCGGTCTTGAGCGCGCCGAAGCCGTAGCCCTGGGCCGTGTCGCCCAAGGGGAAGCGCTCCAGCATCTTGAGCACCTGCAGCATGGTCAGCCCGCCTGAGGACGGCGGCGACATGGCCTTGATGACGTAGCCGCGGTAGGTGCCCTGCACGGGCTGGCGCAGCGCGGGGCTGTAGGCGGTCAGGTCCGCGTAGGTCATGCTGCCGCCCTTGCCGCCGGCGGCCTGCGGGCGGTTGAACTGCTGCCCCTCCACGATGCCCCTGGCGATGTCGCAGCCCTTGGCGGGCATGTAGCGGTAGAAGCAGTCGGGGCCATGGGCGGCGATGAGGCGCAGCGTGCCGGCCAGGGCCTCGTTGCGGACCAAGGAGCCCACGGCCGGCGGCTGGCCGCCGGGGCAGAAGAAGGCGGCCGTCTCCGGCGAATTCAGCGCCCGCGGGTTGCAGGCCACGGCCGGGTCGGCGTAGCGCGGTGTCGCTTCAAAACCCTTGGCGGCGAGCTTGATGGCGGGCTGCAGCACGCGGCCCAGCGGCATGCTGCCCCAGCGCTGCAGCGCCAGCGCCGTGCCCGCCACCATGCCCGGCACGCCCACGGCCACGCCCTGCAGCGAGGGATTGGGCACGCCCACGAACATGTCGGCCGTGGCGCCGGCAGGGGCCTTCTCGCGGCTGTCGATGTAGAAGGTCTGCCCCGAGGCGGCGTGGTGGATCATCATGAAGCCGCCGCCGCCCATGCCTGCGGATTGCGGCTCCACGACGTTGAGCGCATAGGCGATGGCCACGGCCGCGTCTATGGCGTTGCCGCCCTTTTCCAGCACCTGCGCGCCGGCCTCGGCGCCATAGGGGTTGGCCACGGCCACCACGCCCTGCTGCTTCCACGCCGCCAGCCGCGGCAGCTCGCCCAGGGACACCGGCCCGCCCGCATGGGCGTGCACCGCGCCGAGAGCGACACAGGCCAGCAGCACCGCGCGCGGCAACAGGCGCAAAGGCATGCACAGGGGCTTACACGTCGTCATGTTCCAACTCCTCGTGAACTGTGATGACGCCCTGGGCGGCCATCGAGGCGGCCGCCCGCGGCGGGCAGTCACTTTGCCAGCGGGGAGTTGGACTGAAGGCCCCGCGCCCACGCCCAGATGCGGGCGGCAAGGGCGCGGCGCAAAGTGCTAGGCAGGCGGGCGTGGCGGGCCGGCTTCAGTCCGCTCCAGCGCCGCCAGCGGTTGCGCCGGCAACCGCTTCGGCTGGCTCATCCTGTGGCGACAGCCGCTGCGCCGCCTCGCGCAGGCCGCGCAGCAGCCCGGCGGCGCTGGGCTTGTCCACGAACACGCACTGCTTGCCGGTGCGCTTGCAGTGGTCCTTCACGCGCCAGTAGGCGCCGTGGCTGATGCAGCCGGCCTGGCAGATCACCAGGTCCGCCGCCGCGAGGCTGGACTCCAGCCGCGCCGCGCTCTCCTCCTCGCCGCCGTCGTGGTGCAGGAACTGCCCGCCGCTGCGCTCCACGAGCTGCCGGTACACCGGCACGCTGGCCGAGCGGCCGCCCACGCACAGCACGGCCTTGTCGTCCAGCCGCGGCGGCACGGGCAGCGGCGTGACGCGCTCGTCGCAGGCGGCGGCTGCGGGCTGCGGCACGGCGGGTTCGGCCGGACGAGCCACCGTCGCCGCTGCCTGCGCCAGGCGCCGCTCCAGCGCCTCTATGCGTGCGCGCTGCCGCGTGAGCTGCTCGGCTTGGGCGCGGCGCGTGGGCAGGTCCGGCAGCCCCAAGCGCAGCTCGTCGACTTCGGCGCGCAGCGCCTGCAGCTCGGTGTCGCGCGTGATCAGCGCCGCGCGCAGCCGCACCAACTCCGCGGCCTGCTGCTCGATGACGGCCGCGCGCTGCGCCAGCGCCTGCGTGCTGCGCTGCTGCGCCGCGGCCAGCTCGCGCACCAGCACGCCGTGCTCGCGCGCCAGCTCGGCAAAGCGCGCGCGGTCCACGCGCTCGGCCGCGCCCACCTGGTGCTGCAGCATGTGCACGTCGCGCAGCACGCGCTCCTCCAGCACGGCGTCGCAGCGACCGTGCGTAAGCGTGGACCAAAAGGCGGCGGGCACGGCCTCGCCCAAGCGCAACTGCGCCTGCCACCACTGCGCCAGCGCCTCGGTGCTCTTGCAGCGCGCCGCGGCGCCCAGGGCCAGGGCGAAACGCTCGTCGAGCTCGCGCTGCAGCCGCTCGGCCAGCGGCGTGCGGGCCTTGGACTCGGTGATGGCGGCGCAGTGCAGCTCGTAGTCGTCCGTGGGCAGGGTCCCGCCCACGGCCTTTTCCGCCACGCGGCGCAGCAGCGGCAGCGGCACGCACACGCCAATCACCGGGCAGTAGGCGGTGGGCGCCAGGTCCCACAGGCGGCGGCGGCGCGAGCCACGGCCGAACACCACCGCGTTGGCGGCCTGCGCGTGCTTGCAGGGCAGGCCCGGGCGTTCTTCAGCGCACATGCCAAGGCCTCCTCAATGCCAGACGGCCGCCGCGGCGGCAGCGTCACCTTCCACACAGGCCTGCACGCCGGCCTGCCGTGCCCGCTGGGCCGACTGCAGCAGCGCGGCCAGGTCTGCAAACGCCTCGTCCGTGAGCCGCAGCGTCAGCGGCCCAACCTGCAGGTGCATCTGGCGGCAGTGCTCGCACACCAGCACCTGTCCGACGGCGGACTGCGCCAGCGGCCGCGGCTCGCAGCCGCTGCTGCGCTCGGGTCGGTCTTGTTCCAAATCGGCTCTCCTTGTTCGCCAAAGGCTCGTTGGTGAGCACTTTATTGCGAACGATTCGCATTTGCAATGCTAGGCGATGGTGGCGATTCGGGTCAAGCCGGCAGCCGTGGCCGGCGATCGCGGCAGTGCGAACGGTGTTCCGGCACGCCTGGCCCATTGAACATACCGACCGGGATATTTTGCCGGCCTGTCATCGACAAACCTTTTCGTTGCTCCCTTGCCGCGAAGCTTTAAAACCGGTTTTCAGTATTTACAAGGCCATCGCGCCAACCGTGCAACCGGGTTTTTCTGATCTACATCAAACACAGTGCCAGGTTACAAACCGACCCGGTGTTCGACGAATGGTTTGCGGCGCGAATGTATCCGTACCGCCTTTGATGCAGCACAAGCTTTCAACTTCCCGACCGGGAAGCTGCGTGGCTCGACTGGAGCGTGCCGGCCGCGACGCTCGCACGCTACAGCCGTTACAGCGGCAGACCAATGTCCAGAATTTCCCTTCTGGGAAACGGTTTTTTGAAGAGGCCGGCCCAGCGTGCCCCAGGGCTGGCCGGTGCCGTGCGCAAGCCGGCACGGCCCTCGCGCGCGTGCGCTGAATACAGCAGAAGGCTGGCGCCAGGGATGGCGTGATCGTTACAAAACCAATAGTTACTAAACACACTGCATCTAACAAACACGTAACTTATGAAGGTTTTCCAGCCGTCGAAATAAAAGGCGTACTGATTAAGAAATCGCGCTCAAAACAGAAATGACAGCGAGTGCGGAATTACATGAATGTGCCGCCAGGCACTTGCGACGCAAAGGTCGCGGCCTTTTGTGTATTCCGGTACCGGCCCTGAGGGGGGCTGCCCTGAAATAAAGCTGGAATAAGTATCATGGAAATCCGTCTGAATATGCGCCCGGCGCTGGCCGGGTCCCTGGCATCGGCTCTGGTGCTGCTTGCAGCCTGCGGCGGCGGTGACGGCACGGTGTCTTCGCAGTCTTCGTCCATGCCGGCCACGGTGTCGGCCGCGGGTCTGGACACGGCCCAGGCGCTGACGCCTGGCGACACCCGCGTGAAGTGGCACCCCGGCCACTACGTCCAGTTGGGTGCCGGTGCCGCGGACGACCTGGTGCAGCGCACGTTCAAGGAAATCTCCTCGCTGTCCAACGTGCGCGGCGTGCAGACGCGCTACATGTGGCGCGACCTGGAGCCGACCAAGGACGGCTACGACTTCAGCGAGATCGACAAGGAGCTGGCCATGGCGCAAGCCGTGGGCAAGAAGCTCTTCATCATGGTGGGCACCAAGGTGTTCAGTGCCGGCGGGCGGGCGCTGCCCGACTACATGCACACCGACGAGTACGGCGGCGGCGTGTACCGCATACAGATCGATGCCAAGGACACCCTGGGCACCGAAGCGACCACGGGCGAGAACATCGCGATGTACGTGCCGGCCGTGCGCGACCGCATGATTGCCCTCGTGACGGCGCTGGGCCAGCGCTACAACGGCAACAACACCTTCGAAGGCATAGGCTTCAACGAAACCGCGCTGGGCCAGGCCGTGGTGCCGCTGACCAGCACGCAGAAGACCGACTTCTTCAACAACCTGGCGCTGATGGACGCCGCCGCGCGGCGCGCCTTCCCCAACACGGTGGTGATGCAGTTCTTCAACTTCCCGCGCATCAACATGCCCGGGCTGGTCAACAGCGCGCTGAACAACGGCGTCTCCTTGGGCGGGCCGGACACCTTCCTCAACGACAGCGAGCTGGAGCTTTCCGCCTACCCGCTGTACGACACGGCCGCGGGCAAGGTCGCCCTGGGCCCCTCGGTGCAGGCCGAAAACTACTTCACCACGTATCAAGGCGGCCCCTACGCGCCCCCGGCGGTGACGGACCTCTACGGCTTTGCCAAGAACAGGCTGCACGCCAACTACATCTTCTGGGCCAAGAACCTGACCGCCCCGCTGTACCCGTACACCAACGTGCTGAACATGTTCAAGTCGTCCACCTTCCCGAAGGACGCGGCCGGCGGCTTGACCACGACCTGCCCCACGACCTTCGCGTCGTGCACCAACGCGCTCTGACGTGTTCTGACGCGTTCTTTCCTTGCCGCAAGTTGGCGGGCCCTGGCGGCCCGCCTTTTTTTCGTGCGCGCCCGCAGCGCTCGCTGGCGCGGTGCAAGGGACGTGTACGCACCCGACCGCAACCGGCGCGCATTTCCCGGGCAATTCCCCGTCCATTGCATCTACGGTCTCGCCCCCGCGCGCGGCATTCGCACGTTGAACGTCTTGGCTTTCAAAACCTATGCCAAGTGCCTATGGCGCTGGGCTCTAGCGCCGCTGCCGCATGAACCGCCGCGGCAGTTGCTCGGCATGTCGCAATCATTCAGTGTCGTCATCGCCCGCCCCCGAGCGGCGCGTGCCGCATAGAAATGCGGCCGGCACCGCGAGGTGCCGGCCGCCAAGGGACCCCCTGGGTCGTCCCGGAGACAAGCCACTGACCGCCCCGGCGGCGCCGGCCCGGCCGCGGTGCGGCAAGGCGGGCGACGCACCGGGCGTCCATGGAAGCCATTCTGGGCAGACGGCATGCCGCCTCCGATAGGAGGGATTGACAGGGGTGCACGGGTGTTTTGTCCCGGGTGCGTGGCGAACGGGCGCGGCGGCGGCTCAAGAAAAAGAACGGCCGGCCCCTTGCGGCGCCGGCCGTGCAAACGCAGGTGTTGGCCTGCGTCCCCTGAGAGCCGTGGTCAGCGGTTGATGTAGAGCGTCCCCATGGTCGTGACGTTGTTGGGCGTGGTCACCTTCACGTAGACGCGGCCCAACTGCGCGGCGGCGCAGACCACCGTGGCGGTGTAGGTGGTGGCATCGCGGCTCACGGCGGAGCCCAGGCCCACCGGGTAGTTCTCCACGGTGAGGCTGTCGGGAAAGACCTCGCCGCGCTTGGCGCCAAACAGCGTGCTCAGTTCTATCTTGGTGCCCGCCGGCACGGGGTTGCGGTTGACGTCCTGCACCGTGAAGGCCAGGTCCACCACCTCGTCGGCCGCGCAGCGCGGCGCGAAGGTGGCTCCCGTCACGGGGTCCAGCGGTCCGGCGATATAGGCGCGGCTGCCGGAGAAGAAGTGGACGATCTGCCGCGACACGTACAGCGTCTGCGCCGATGCGGCCGGGCTGGGGCTGCGCAGCACACCGTTGTAGCGGCGGTCGCCCGGCGTGCTGCACAGACCGTTGCGGTTGGGGCCGATGCAGGGCTCGCCCGCGGTCCAGCGCAGGTCCTCGTTGTCGTCGCGCCAGATGTCGGGGCTCTTGTCCTGGCTGGGCGTGAACTCGGTGGAGGCGCCGACGCTTGCCGTGTCGCAGGCATCGCAGCGGTTGTTGCCGTTGCGGTCGAAGAAGTCCTCCTCGCCCAGGGCGTAGGCCAGCACCGTCACGCGGCCGTTGGCGGGCTTGGGCTGGGCCGAGTACAGCTTGACGCTGCAGGAGCCTGGACGCACGGCGGCGGCCGCGGACGGCCGGCCGGTGAGGCAGAACGCGTCGATGACGCCGCCTTCGGCGCTGAAGTTCACCACCGTGCCGTCAGGCACGGGGTTGCCGAAGTGGTCGGCCAGGGAGGCCGTCACCGTGGAGCACTCCTGGTCGTAGTCGCGGCCTTCGCAATTGAACGTGGAGGTGGACAACGAAAAATGCTGCTGGTCCGGCACGCCGGAGGACACGACCAGCAGGCTGGAGAGCGTGGTGATGCTGCCCACGCTGGCCTTGACGCGCACCGAGGTCGGGATGGTGCCGGCGGACACCGTGGTGCTCACGTAGCCGCTGGCGTCGGTGCTGCCGCTGGCGGGCTGCAGCTTGAGCCCGCCGACGGTGGTGGCGGCGTTGTTGTCGGCAAAGGCGAAGGCCACGGGCACGTTGGCCACCGGGTTGCCGCGGGCATCCTGCACGCGAAAGCGCAGGCTGGACCATTCCTGCCGCTGCGCGCCACCCGTGCCCGCCAGCGCGATGCTGGTGGCACTGGCCGACACGAAGCCGATGGAGCCCACGGTCGTGGGCAGCACGTCCAGCGCCACGCTGCGGGTGGCGGTCCGGTCGCCCAACGTGACGGAGGCGGTGATGGTGTCCGTCGAGGCGCAGCCGCGGTCGGTGTAGGTGGCGGCGGCCAGCCCTGCGCGCGTGGTGGCCTGTTGGGTGATGCTGGCCTTTTGCAGGCCCGCGCAGCGCGAGGTGAAAGTCACCGGCAGCGGCCGCGCATAGGGCTTGCCGTTGTTGGTGACGGTGAAGCTGAGCGTGGCGGTGCCGCCGGCCGACAGCCGCGTGGGCGAGACGGCCGGGGTGGCGAAGGCCAGCACCGGGAAGGTGACGCCGTAGTTCATCGCCGCCGTGAGCGCTATGCCGTTGACCGACACTGCCGCATTGGCCATGAAGCCGCCGCTGCGCGTGCCGGCAGGCAGGCCGATGCGGGCGACGCCAGCGGCATCGGTGAGCGCCGTGCGCGTGGCCGGCTGCAGTGCCACGCTGTCGGACGTGCCGAAGGTGACCAGGCTGTTGGCCAGCGGCGTGCCGTCCGGATACTTCAGCGTGGCCGCCAGGGTGCCGGCGGTGTCGGGCGAGACCTGCGTGATGGCACGCCCGCCGGCGTCCAGCAGCGCCAGGTTGAGCTTGGGGAACAGGACTTCATACGCCACCGCGCCTGCCAGCGAGGAGCCTTGCACCGTGGCCGTGACGCGGGCCGTGAAGGCGCCGGCGCGGCTGCCCGCGGGCAGCGCCAGCCGCGCCAGGCCGGTGGCGTCGGTGGAGGCCGCCGAGGCCTGCACGCTGCCGTCCGAGCTCTGCAGGTTCACCACGACGCCCCGCAGGCCCACGCCGTTGCCGTCGCGCACCGTCACGCGCAGCGTGCCCGGGTCCTTGTGCGTGACGCGGGTGACGGCCACCCCGGCCGGATTCACCAGCGCCACGCTCATCTTCGGAGCGCACGCGAACGGGTTGGCCATGGTGGCCTGGCAGCCCACGGCGCTGGCGTGCTCGGTGGCCGCACCGGTGTCGGCAGCCGTTGCCGCGTCATCGCCGCCTCCGCAGCCTCCCAATGCCAGCAGCATCGCCGCGGCCATGGCCCAGATCTTTTTCATGCCGGCCTTTCCCTGGTTGGCGGGCACTGTGGCCCGTGGTCCGTGCGCACCGGCGTGCGCGCGGGGATGTCCCAGCCCTCAGGGTAGGAAATGCCCGTGCGGCAAACATCGGAGCCCGTGCGTGCGCTGGCCGGGTGCTTTGTCACCAGCGCTCAGGAGGGTTGTCCCCTGGGCACGCATCCGCACCGGGCGGGCCGGCCCGCGATGCAGCATTTCCCACGGTTGGGCGCACAAACAAAACGGCCGGTACCTTGCGGTACCGGCCGTGCAAGCGCGAGCGCCCTGCTGCGCGCATCCCCTGGGTCACCAAACTGGTGGTTCCGGGCACGTCCCGTGGACGTGCCCAGAACCTATTCCTCCCTGCTGCTCCCTTCCCCCGACATGCTGTTGTCTCGTGGCAGCTGCTTCAGCTTGGCGCCTCTCTTCCCGGAGGCGCTTGGCATCGTTCATCGACTGCCCATGGAACACATGCTAGGGGGGTGAGAGCAAACGCACATCGGAGCTTTAGACCAGGGCGCGGCGCCGTTTTGTACCCGGCCGAGCGTGACATTTGTCACCGCCGGCAGCGGAGCTTTTCCTCAGCGCGGACACCGGGCTTCCAACAAGAAACGCCGGCCGTTCTGGAGCCGGACGTTGATTCAAGCCGCCTTCTTCGTGCCCAGGCCCAGGTAGGTGTCGATGATGCGGCGGTCGTTGAGCAGCTCACGGGCCTCGCCCGTGAGCGCCACGGCCCCCATCTCCAGCACGTAGGCACGGTCGGCCACCTGCAGCGCCGCGCGCGCGTTCTGCTCCACCAGCAGCACGGACACGCCCAACTCGCGCAGCGAGGCCACGATGCGCAGCACCTCGCGCACGATCAGCGGCGCCAGCCCCAGCGAGGGCTCGTCCAGCATCAGCAGCCGCGGCCGCGCCATGAGGGCGCGGCCTATGGCCAGCATCTGGCGCTCGCCGCCGGAGAGGGTGCCCGCCATCTGCGCACGGCGCTCGTGCAGGCGCGGGAACAGCTCGAACACCTCCTGCATGCGCGCCTTCTGGTCGCGCTGGCCGCGGCGCCAGCGGCTGAAGCCGCCCAGCAGCAGGTTGTCGCCCACCGACATCTCGCCGAACAGCTCGCGCTTTTCAGGCACCAGCGCCACGCCGTGCGCCACCATCTTTTCCACGGAGGGCCGCGCGATGCGCTCGCCGTCGAGCAGCAGCTCGCCGCGCGAGGGCAGCAGCCCCATGGCCGCGGACAGCAGCGTGGTCTTGCCTGCGCCGTTGGGGCCGATGACGGTGACGATCTCCCCCTCCCGCACCGTGAGCTGGACGCGGTGCACCGCCTCCACCTCGCCGTAGGAGACGCAGAACTCGCGCAGCTCCAGCAGCGTCGTCTTGTCCGTGCTCATGCAGCAGCTCCCAAGTCGTCGGCACCGCCCAGGTAGGCATCCAGCACGCGCTGGTTGCCCTGCACCTCGGCCGGCGTGCCCTCGGCGATGACGGTGCCGAACTCGAGCACGGTGATGCGGTCGGCCAGGTTCATCACGAACTCCATGTCGTGCTCCACGACCAGGATGCCCAGCCCTTGCGAGCGCAGTTGATCCAGCAACTTCGCCAGCGCCTGCTTCTCCAGGTGGCGCAGGCCGGCCGCGGGCTCGTCCAGCAGCAGCACGGCCGGCTGGCTGGCCAGCGCGCGGGCAATCTCCACGATGCGCTGCTGGCCCAGGGCCAGCGAGGCGGCGGGGGTGCCGGCATGCGCGGCCAGGCCGCAGCGCTCCATCTGGCGCCGTGCCTCGGCCAGCACGGCGGCTTCCTCGGCGCGGTCCTGCCTCAGCATGGAAGCCAGCCAGCCGCGCTGGGCCCGGCGGTGCGCGCCCACGGCCACGTTCTCCAGCACCGTGCGCTGCCCAAGCAGGCGCACGTGCTGGAAACTGCGCGAGAGGCCCAGCGCCGCGAACTCGCGCGACGGCTTGCCGGTCATGGCCTGGCCCATGAGGCGCACTTCGCCGGCGGTGGGGTCGTCCACGCCGGAGATCATGTTGAAGAAGGTGCTCTTGCCTGCGCCGTTAGGCCCTATGAGCGCCAGGATCTCGCCGGCGCGCACCGTCAGGTCCACGGCGTTGTTGGCGATCAGGCCGCCAAAGCGCTTGGTGACCTGATGGGCCTGCAGCACCACCGTGCCGCGCGCGGGCAGCGAGCGCTCGGGCAAGGGCGCGGCGGCCGGCAGCCGGGCGACCGTGGGCCGTATCCAGCGCCTTGCGCGGGCCGAGAGCTGCGGCCACAGGCCATCGGCAAAGCGCTGCAACACGAACAGCATGAGCAGGCCGAAGACGATGACCTCGAAATTGCCGCTGCTGCCCAACAGGCGCGGCAGCCAGTCCTGCAGTTGCTCCTTGAGCAGCGTGATCAGCGCCGCGCCCAGCACCGCGCCCCACAGGTGGCCGGCACCGCCCACCACGGCCATGAACAGGTATTCGATGCCGATGTGCAGGCTGAACGGCGTGGGGTTCACGAAGCGCTGCAGGTGCGCATACAGCCAGCCGGAAACGGCGGCCAGCAGCGCGGCCAGGACGAACAGCTTGATACGCTGGCGCCCCGTGTCCACGCCCATGGACTCGGCCATGACGCGCCCGCCCTTGAGCGCGCGTATGGCGCGGCCCTCGCGCGAGTCCAGCAGGTTGTGCAGCGCCCACAGCGCCAGCAGCAGCACGGCCCAGATCAGCAGGCCCAGCACCCGCGGCGAGGCGAGCGAAAAGCCGGCCACCACCAGCGGCGGCACGCCGGTGATGCCGGTGTGCCCCCCCAACAGCTCCAGGTTGCCGAACAGGAAGTACAGGCTCAGGCCCCAGGCGATGGTGCACAACGGGAGGTAGTGGCCGGAGAGCTTCAGCGTGATGGCGCCCAGGAACCAGGCCACCGCGAAGGTGATGGCCAGGCCCAGCAGCAGCCCGGCCCAGGGCAGCAGCGCCGGGGGCAGGCTGCCCAAGAGCGCGGCCGCGTCCGGCGAGGTGCAGGCCCAGGCCGTGGCGTAGGCACCGATGCCGACGAAGGCGGCCTGGCCGAAGCTGGTCATGCCGCCCACGCCGGTGAGCATCACCAGCCCAAGCGCCACCAGCGCGTACAGGCCGATGTAGTTGAGCAGCGTGACGCTGAAGTCCGGCAGGAAGCCCCAGGCCGCCAGCAGCAGCGCCACCGCGGCCAGCACCAGCGTGCGGGCGCTGACGAAGCCGCGCACGGGCGTGTCGCCGGCCGTGTGCTGTGCCGCGCCGGCCGGCGCGGGCTCGCAGGCCTTGGAAACCTTGGAGACGGTGGTGTGGGGCATGGTCACTCCTCGTCCTCCACATGGTGGCTGCGCAGGCTGCGCCACCACAGCACCGGGATGATCAGCGTGAACACCAGCACCTCCTTGAAGGCGCTGGACCAGAAGGAGGCGAAGGCTTCGAGTTGCCCCACCAGCAGCGCGCCGGCCAGCGCCAGCGGGTAGCTGGCCAGGCCGCCCACGATGGCGGCGACGAAGCCTTTCAAACCGATGAGAAAGCCCGTGTCGTAGTAGACCGTGGTGATGGGCGCCACCAGCAGCCCGGCCACGGCGCCGATGAGGCCGGCCAGGGCGAAGCACAGGTCGCCCGACAGCTCGGTGGGAATGCCCATGAGCCGTGCGCCCACGCGGTTCATGGCCGTGGCACGCAGCGCCTTGCCCACGATGGAGCGCTCGAAGAACACGAACATCGCCACCACCAGCGCCAGCGCCGTGCCCACCACCACCAGCGACTGGCCGGTGATGGAGAGGCCGCCGACGTCCATGCGCAGCTCGGAGAAGGCCGTGGTGCGCGACCCCTCCGCGCCGAAGAACAGCAGTCCCAGTCCGACCATCACGCCGTGCAGCGCCACCGAGACGATGAGCAGCACCAGCACCGTGGCGCGCGCCAGCGGCCGGTAGGCCAGGCGGTAGAGCAGCGGGCCCAGGGGCGTGATCAGCAGCAGCGTGGCCAGGGCCTGCAGCGCCTGGCCTTCCGGCCGCATCGCCACCAGCGCCCCGGCGCCGGCCGGGCAGCCCACGCACCACAGCAGCGTGGACTTCCAGTCCACCGTGGCGCCGCGCTGCGCGCGCCAGGCCTCCACGGCCAGGACGACGGCAGCCAGCGCCAGCAGCAGCCACAGGCTGGCCGGCGTGCGGCCCGCTTGCATCATGGCCATGGACAGCGCCGCGAAGGCGACGAACTCACCCTGCGGAATGAAGATCACGCGCGTGACCGAGAACACCAGCACCAGCGCCAGCGCCATCAGTCCGTAGACGGCGCCGTTGACGATGCCGTCCTGGCCCAGCAAAAGGGCGATTTGAAGGTCCATGTACTTCGGCTTTCTTGGGCTGGGTGTAGCGCCTTGTCAGGCCTGGAGCAGGCGTGCGCCGCCCCTTGTCGTCAGGGCTGGTACTTCCACGCCCCGCCCTCGATCTTGACCATCACGCGCGCGCGCTGGTCCAGGCCGAGGTGGTCATTGGGCGTCATGCTGAAGATGCCGTGGGCGCCGGGCAGTTCCCTGGTGGCTTCCAGCGCGTCGCGCAGCGCGGCACGGAACTCCGGCGTGCCGGGCTGCGCCTTCTTCAGCGCCGCGGGCACGGCATTGGCCATCAGCAGGCCGGCATCCCAGGCGTGCGCGCCGAAGGTGGAGACGCTGCCCTTGCCATTGGCACCCTCGTAGGCGGCGACATAGGCCAGCGCGCTCTTCTTCACCGGGTGCGCGGCGGGCAGTTGCTCGGCCACCAGCACCGGGCCGGCGGGCAAGAAGGTGCCTTCCACGTCCTTGCCGCCCACGCGCAGGAAGTCGGCATTGGCCACGCCGTGCGTCTGGTAGAACTTGCCCGCGTAGCCGCGCTCCTTGAGCGTCTTTTGCGGCAGGGCGGCCGGCGTGCCGGCGCCGGCCACCAGCACGGCGTCGGGGCGGGCCGACATGAGCTTGAGCACCTGGCCGGTCACGGAGGTGTCCGGGCGCGCATAGCGCTCGTTGGCCACGATCTTGAGCTTCTTGATCGCCGCGGCCTTGGCAAACTCCTGGTACCAGCCCTCGCCGTAGGCGTCGTTGAAGCCGATGAAGCCCACGGTCTGCACGCCGTTGGCGGCCATGTGCTCGGCAATGGCCAGCGACATGGCGATGTCGTTCTGCGGCGTCTTGAACACCCAGCGGCGCTTGGCGTCCATGGGCTCGATGATGCGGGCGCTGGCAGCCATGGAGATCAGCGGCGTCTGGGTTTCGGCCGCAACGTCCGTCATCGCCAGCGTGTTGGGCGTGGTGGTGGAGCCCAGCAGGATGTCCACCTTGTGCTCGCTCACCAGCTTGCGCGCGTTGGAAACGGCGGCCGTGGTGTCGGTCGCATCGTCCAGCACGAAGTAGTTGACCTTCTGGCCCGCGATGGTCTTGGGCAGCAGGCCTATGGTGTTCTTCTCCGGGATGCCCAGCGAGGCGGCGGGGCCGGTGGCGGAAACGCTCACGCCGACGTTGATGTCGGCCTGCGCCAGCGTGGCGGCCAGCAGCGCGGCCGCAACGGCCGCGAGCCGGAAGCGCTTGTTCATGAGACTCACTCCTTCAAGGGGAAAAGGCCCGCGCTCGCCTTGCGCCGGCGCAAGGCCGCCGCGCGGCTTGCCGTGGTATGTCGATGCCGGGATGAAGCGCGGTGCAGGAGAGCAGCGCGCCGCGCCGGCCACTTTGGGCGGCAGCGGGACTGCAAAAGACTGCCCACCGTCCGGCCGCAGCCGGGTGAACATCCGGTCGATCATAACCAACGGCAACAGGCCGTAAGCCCTGCGCAGGACAGGCGGCACGGTCGCCGCGCCGTCCCCGCGAAGGAGGCAATCAGGGCTGCGCGCTGCCCTGGTACTTCCAGGCACCACCTTCGATCTTGACCATCACGCGCGCGCGCTGATCCAGGCCCAGGTGGTCGTTGGCCGTCATGCTGAAGATGCCATGGGCGCCGGGCAGCTCGCTGGTGGCTTCCAGCGCGTCGCGCAGCGCGGCGCGGAACTCCGGCGTGCCGGGCTGCGCCTTCTTCAACGCCACAGGCACGGCGCTGCTCATGAGCAGCCCGGCGTCCCAGGCATGCGCGCCGAAGGTGGACACCGTGCCCTTGCCGTTGGCCGCCTCGTAGGCGCCCACATAAGCCAGCGCGCTCTTCTTGACCGGGTGCGAGGCGGGCAACTGCTCGGCCACCAGCACCGGGCCGGCGGGCAGGAAGGTGCCCTCCACGTCCTTGCCGCCCACGCGCAGGAAGTCGGCATTGGCCACGCCGTGCGTCTGGTAGAACTTGCCGGCGAAGCCACGCTCCTTGAGCGTCTTTTGCGGCAGCGCCGCGGGGGTGCCGGACCCGGCCACCAGCACGGCGTCGGGCTTGGCCGACATGATCTTGAGCGCCTGCCCGGTGACGGACGTGTCGGTGCGCGCGTAACGCTCGTTGGCCACGATCTTGAGCTTCTTGATCGCCGCGGCCTTGGCAAACTCCTGGTACCAGCCCTCGCCGTAGGCGTCGTTGAAGCCGATGAAGCCCACGGTCTGCACCCCGCTGGCGGCCATGTGCTCGACGATGGCCAGGGACATCATGATGTCGTTCTGCGGCGTCTTGAACACCCACTTGCGCTTGGCATCCATGGGCTCGACGATGCGCGCCGAGGCCGCCATGGAGATCATGGGCGTCTGCGACTCGGCGGCCACGTCGATCATGGCCAGCGAGTTGGGCGTGGTGGTGGAGCCCAGGATCACGTCCACCTTGTTCTCGCTCACGAGCTTGCGCGCGTTGGAGACGGCCGAGGTGGTGTCGCTGGCGTCGTCCAGCACGATGTAGTTGACCTTCTGCCCCGCGATGGTCTTGGGCATGAGGGACACCGTGTTCTTCTCCGGAATGCCCAGCGACGCGGCCGGCCCGGTGGCCGAGAGCGTCACGCCGACGTTGATGTCGGCCATCGCCTGCGCCGCGGCCAGCAACGCTGCGGCAGCGGCCGCGAGCTTGAAAGTCGTCTTCATGCCTTGTCTCCTTCGGTGGATGTGGCCACCGCCGGCGCGTTGCGCCGTCGCGGGACCGTTGTGTCGCCATTGAGGGTCTTGTGGATTGCAGGGGTCGCGCCGGTGCCACTGGGGGCATCGGCCGCGGGCGCCGCGCTGCGGCGCACCGCCGGCACGCCGCCCACCATCATGTCGGCCACGATGCCGGCCATGTCCTCGTAGGACAGCGCCCCATCCGGCTTGAGCCAGGTGAACATCCAGTTGACCATACCGAACAGCAGCATGGTGACGGGCTTCACGAGGCCGGCTTCTTGCTGCTCGGGGCGCCAGGCCGCGATGGCGCGGGCAAAACCGGCGGTGACGTGACGCTGCAGGTTGAGGATGCGGTCGCAGTCCTGCGCTTGCAGGAAGCGCACGTCGTCGGTGAGCACGCGGTGCGCGTGCTGCGCATGGGCGTACTCGCGCAGGATGCGCGCGATCAGCTCGCGCACGCGGGCCTCGGCGGACAAATCGTCGCGCGCCAGCACGTCGTCCGTCATGGCCACCAGGCGGGAGACGTGGCCCTCGGCGATCTGCACCAGCAGCGCGTACTTGTCGCGGTAGTAGTGGTAGAGCGTGGCCTTGGACAGGCCCGCGGCCTCGGCCACCTGGTTCATGGTGGTGGCCGAGTAGCCGCGGCGGGCGAACAGCGCCGCCGCGCGCTCGAGAATCATCTCGCGCTGGTCGTCGTAGTTGGCGGCGCGTCCGCGGGCCATGCGCTTTACCTTTCGTCGAACGAGAGGACCACGCGCTCGGTGAGCGGGTGCGCCTGGCAGGTGAGCACGAAACCGGCGGCGACCTCGTTCTTGTCCAGCGCGAAGTTGCGCTCCATGCGCACCTCGCCTTCGACCAGCTTGGCGCGGCAGGTGCCGCACACGCCCGAGGTGCAGGAAAAAGGCACCTCCATGCCGCAGGCCGAGGCCGCGTCGAGGATGCTGGGCTGTTGCTTGTGGAACTGGATCTCGCGCCGCAGGCCGTCGCGGATGATGACGATGCGCGCGCTCTGCGCATCGCCCGGCTGCGCCTGGTGCACCACGGCGTCGGCCGCCTGCACCGTGCCGGCGGGCTGCGCCAGGCCGAAGCGCTCGATGTGGATGCGGTCCTGCGCCACGCCTGCGGCCAGCAGCGCGGCCTCGGCCTCGTCGTTCATCTGGAAGGGGCCGCACACGTAGGCCTGGTCCACGCCGGCGGCCGGCACCACGCTGCGCAGGAACTCGCCCAGCTTGTCGCGGTTCATGAGGCCCATGTTCAGCGGCGAGTCGGTGGGCTCGTCGGAGAACACGTGGTGCAGTACCAGCCGCGCCATCCAGCGGTTCTTCAAGTCCTCCAGCTCCTCCTTGAACATGGTGGACAACAGCGAGCGGTTGCCGTAGATCAGCGTGAAGCGCGAGAGCGGCTCGCGCGCCAGCACCGTCTTCATGATGGAGAGGATGGGCGTGATGCCGCTGCCCCCGGCAATGCCCAGGTGGTGGCGCCGCGCATCGGGCTCCATGGGCACGAAGAATCGCCCTTGCGGCGCCATGACGCTGATCTCGTCGCCGACCTGGAGATGCGTGTTGATCCAGTTGGAAAACACGCCGCCGCGCACCTTGCGCACGCCCACGCGCAGCTCGCCGTCGTCCACGCCCGCACAGATGGAGTAGGAGCGGCGCAGGTCCTGCCCGTCTATGGTCTTGCGCAGCGTGAGGTACTGGCCCTGCGTGAAGCCGAAGGTCTCGCGCAGCTCGGCCGGCACGTCGAAGCTCACGACCACGGCCTCGGCCGTGTCCGGCTCAATGGCGCGCACGCGCAGCGGGTGGAACAGGACGCTCATGCCAGCCTCGCCTCAGATGGGTTTGAAGTGCTCGAAGGGCTCACGGCAATCCAGGCAGCGGTGCAGCGACTTGCAGGCCGTGGCGCCGAAGGCCGAGAGCTGCTCGGTGTGCGTGCTGCCGCAGCGAGGACAGGCCACGGGCTCCTTGCGGCGCGGCACCAGGCGAATGGGCACGGCCTGCCCTGCGGCCCCGTGCGCGGGCGGCGCGATGCCGTACTCGCGCAGCTTGCGCCGCCCCTCCTCGCTGATCCAGTCGGTGGTCCACGCCGGCGCGCGCTGCAGTTTCAAGCGCACGGGACCCAGGCCGGCGGCGTCCAGCGCGTCCACGACGCTGCGCTCGATGACCTCGGTGGCCGGGCAGCCGGAATAGGTCGGCGTGAGCACGACTTCCAGCAGGCCGGCGGCCTCGTGGGCTTCCCGCACGTCGCGCACGATGCCCAGATCGCACAGCGACAGCGCGGGCACCTCCGGGTCCAGCACGCCGGCCAGCACGTCCCAGGCGCGCTGCACGCGGGCGCCGGGCGCGGGTTGCGCCGTCACCATGCGCCTCCCGGATAGGCACGCTGCAAGTGCTGCATCTCGGCCAGGATGTAGCCCATGTGCTCGCTGTGCACGCCGCGGCGGCCGGTGCTCATGAAAGCTTGATCAGGCGGCTGGCGCAGCGTGGCGGCCTGCAGCAGTGGGCCAATCTCGGCCATCCACGCGCCGCGCAGCTCGGCCCAACGCGGGCCCAGGCCGCTGTCGGCCGCCTCGTCGTCCACGGCGTCGGCATCGAAGAGCTCGGCCGTGTAGGGCCAGAGCTTGTCCAGCGCGGCCTGCATGCGGCGGTGCGACTCGTCCGTGCCGTCGCCCAGGCGCAGCACCCAATCGGCCGCGTGCTGCTGGTGGTAGCGCGCCTCCTTGACGGCCTTGGCCGCGATGGCGGCCAGCTCCTCGTCGGCAGAGCCCTGCAGCCGCTCCCACAGCAACCTGAGCAGCGTGGCGACGAAGGCATTGCGCAGCACGGTCAGCGCGAAGTCGCCGGGACGGCCCTCGCCGTTGGGCAGCTCCACCAGCGTGGGGTTGAAGTAGTCGCGCTCCTCGCGCAGGAAGGCGAGCTGGTCCTCGCTCAAGCCCTGCGCGCTGCCGGCCAGCGTGAGCACCGCGCGCGCCTGGCCCAGCAGGTCCAGAGCCATGTTGGCCAGGGCGATGTCCTCCTCCAGCACCGGCGCATGGCCGGTCCACTCCCCCAGCCGCTGGGCCGAGATGAGGCAGGTGTCGCCCAGGCGCAGCAGGTACTGCTGGCGCGCGTCGCGTTGAAGTGCAATGGAGGGCTGCATGGCTGCCTCGCGCGGCTCACATGTGGTCCACCGAGTCCGGCAGCTTGTAGAAAGTGGGGTGGCGGTAGACCTTGTCTTCCATCGGGTCGAAGTACATGTCCTTGTCGCCGGGGTCGCTGGCGGTGATCTGGTCCGAGCGCACCACCCAGATGCTGGAGCCTTCCTGGCGCCGGGTGTAGACGTCGCGCGCCATCTGCAGGGCCATGGGCGCATCCGCGGCGTGCAGGCTGCCGCAGTGCTTGTGGTCCAGCCCGGCGCGGCTGCGGACGAACACTTCCCACAGCGGCCATTCGTTGTTGGTGTCGGTGCTCATAGCGAGTCTCCTAACTGGTTGGCAAGTTCACAAGCCCAGATCACGCCGCTTGTGCCTCGCGCTCGCGCTGCTTGGCCGCATGGGCCAGGGCCGCTTCGCGCACCCAGGCGCCCTCGTCCCAGGCCTTCACGCGCGCGGCCAGGCGTTCGCGGTTGCAGGGGCCGTTGCCGTTGACCACGCGCCAGAACTCGTCCCAGTCGATGGCGCTGAAATCCCAATGCTTGCGGGTGTCGTTCCACTTCAACCCGGGGTCCGGCAGCATCACGCCCAGCAGCTTGGCCTGCTCCACCGTGGCATCCACGAACTTCTGGCGCAACTCGTCGTTGGAGACGCGCTTGATGCCCCAGCGCATGCCCTGCGCCGAGTTGGGCGACTGGTCGTCGGGCGGGCCGAACATCATCAGGCAGGGCCACCACCAGCGGTTCACCGCGTCCTGCACCAGGGCCCTTTGCGCGTTGGTGCCCTGCTCCATCATCACCAGCAGGCTGTCGTAGCCCTGGCGCTGGTGAAAACTCTCCTCGCGGCAGATGCGGACCATGGCCCGCGCATAGGGCGCGTAGGAGCAGCGGCAGATGGGCACCTGGTTCATGATGGCTGCGCCGTCAACCAGCCAGCCGATCACGCCCACGTCGGCCCAGGTGAGCGTGGGGTAGTTGAAGATGGAGCTGTACTTGGCCTTGCCGGAGTGCAGCGCGTCCAGCAGCTCGTCGCGGCTCACGCCCAAGGTCTCGGCGGCGGCGTAGAGGTAGAGGCCGTGGCCACCCTCGTCCTGCACCTTGGCCAGCAGAATCGCCTTGCGCTTGAGCGTGGGCGCCCGCGAGATCCAGTTGCCTTCCGGCAGCATGCCCACGATCTCGGAGTGCGCGTGCTGGCTGATCTGGCGCACCAGCTTCTTGCGGTAGTTGGCCGGCATCCAGTCCTTGGCCTCGATGAAGCCGCCGTCGTCCACCGTGGCGTCAAAGCGCTGCTGCAGGTGCAACTCCTCGACGCTGCGCAGCGTCTTGTCCTCGGCGGCCTCGCGGCCCTGCGTGTCCATGGCTTGGGTGTACATGGCAGCTCCTGCGGATGGGGTTTTCAGCCCTTGGGCCGGCGGTCTATGACGCGCCGCGCCTTGCCGGTGAGGGTGCGCTCTATGGACTCCGGCACCAGCACCTCCACGCGCGTGCTGATGCCCACCAGGGTCTTGATGCGCTGCTGCACCCACTGCGCAATCGCATCGGTTTGCGCGGGCGCCAGCGGGCCCAGCGTGGGCTGCAGCTCGCAGCGCACCAGCACCTCGTCCAGCAGCCCGTCGCGCATGACTTGCACCTGGTACTGGCCGGAGAGCTTCTCGTGCTGCAGCACGATCTCCTCGATTTGCGTCGGAAAGACGTTGACGCCGCGGATGATGAGCATGTCGTCCGAGCGGCCGACGATCTTGCCCATGCGCCGGAACGCGCGTGACGTGGGCGGCAAGAGGCGCGTGAGGTCGCGCGTGCGGTAGCGGACGATGGGCAGCGCCTCCTTGGTCAGTGAGGTGAACACCAGCTCGCCCTCCGCGCCGTCAGGCAGCACCTCGCCGGTGTCGGGGTCGATGATCTCGGGATAAAAGTGGTCTTCCCACACCACCGGGCCGTCCTTGGACTCGATGCACTCGCTGGCCACGCCCGGCCCCATCACTTCCGACAGGCCGTAGATGTCCACCGCGTCAATGCCGGCCTTGCCTTCGATCTCGCGCCGCATGGCCTCGGTCCAGGGCTCGGCGCCGAAGATGCCGATCTTCAAACTGCACTCGCGCGCATCCAGCCCCTGGCGCGTGAACTCCTCGATGATCACCTGCATGTAGCTGGGCGTGACCATGATGATGGCGGGCTGGAAGTCGCGTATGAGCTGCACCTGCTTCTCGGTCTGGCCGCCCGACATCGGGATGACCGTGCAACCCAGCCGCTCGGCGCCGTAGTGCGCGCCCAGGCCGCCGGTGAAAAGCCCGTAGCCATAGGCCACGTGCACGATGTCGCCGGCGCGGCCGCCCGCGGCGCGAATGGAGCGCGCCACGAGGCCGGCCCAGGTGTCGATGTCGTTCCTCGTGTAGCCCACCACCGTGGGCTTGCCCGTGGTGCCGGAGCTGGCGTGCACGCGCACCACCTGCTCGCGCGGCACGGCGAACATGCCAAACGGGTAGTGGTCGCGCAGGTCCTTCTTGGTGGTGAAGGGGAATTTGGCGAGGTCCGCCAGCGTCTTCAAGTCGCCCGGGTGCACGCCCTTGCCGTCGAAGGCGCGGCGGTAGTGGGGCACGTTCTCGTAGGCGTGCTCCAGCGTGCGGCGCAGGCGCTGCAGTTGCAGGGCCTCGATCTCGTCGCGGCTGGCGCGCTCGATGGGCTCCAGGTCGGCGGCAACGGGTTGCTTGACGGGCATGGCTTGTCTCCTTCCTCTTGTCGCAGCGGGCTCAGGCCTTGACCGCGGGCCGGCCCTTGGCGGTGTAGGAGCGGCCGCGGAACACCGCGATGCGCTCGCCGCGCTGGTTGTCCACCGTCACGTCATAGACGCCGGTGCGTCCGGCGCGCGAGACCTCCACGCAGCGCGCCGTCAGCACGTCGCCCAAGCGGCCGGGGGCGACGAAGTCCACTGAAAAGCCGGAAGCCACGGTGAGCTCGCCGTGGGCGTTGCAGCCATAGGCGAAAGCCGTGTCGGCCAGCGTGGCGATGAGGCCGCCATGGCAAATGGCATGGCCGTTGAGCATGTCCTCGCGCACCGCCATGGCCAGCGTGGCGCGGCCCGGGCCGATGTCCGTGACCTGCATGCCCAGCGCCTGCGCGGCGCGGTCCTCGGCAAACATGCCGGCGCGCACGCGCTCGGCCACTTCCTGCGGCGTCGCGGTCATGGGCGTGCTCCTGGCCGGTTCAGCGGTCGGTGAAGACGGGCGCGCGCCTGGCGCCAAAGGCGGCCACGCCTTCCTGGTAGTCGTGCGCAAAGCCCAGCTCGCGCTGCAGCTTGGCCTCGGCGGTGAGGGCGTGCGTGAGGTCCAGGTGCTGCGCCTCGTCCATGGCGCGCCGCGTGGCCACCAGCGCCTTGGTGGGCATGCCGGCCAGGCGTTCGGCCAGGGCTTGCGCCAGCGGCAGGAGCTCGGCGTCGTCCACGCTGCGCCAGATCAGGCCCATGCGCTCGGCCTCGTCTGCGGGCAGCTTGTCGCCCAACAGCGCCAGCCCAAGCGCCCTCGCCCGCCCAACCAGGCGCGGCAGCAGCCAGGTGCCGCCGCTGTCGGGAATCAGGCCGATTTTTCCGAAAGCCTGGATGAAGCTGGCCGAGCGCGCGGCCAGCACCAGGTCGCCGCAGAACGCCAGATTGGCGCCCGCGCCCGCGGCCACGCCGTTGACGGCCACCACCACCGGCACGGGCATGCTGCGCAGCCGCCGCACCAGCGGGGCGTAGTAGCGCTCTATGGCCACGCCCAGGTCCTTGGGCTGCGAGGTGTCGGGGCACACCAGCGGATCGGCCAGGTCCTGCCCCGCGCAGAAGGCCCGGCCCGCACCCGTGAGCAGCACGCAGCGCACGCCGACATCGGCCGCGGCGCTCTCCAGCTCGGCGCGCAGCAGCGAGTGCATCTCGCCGTTGAAGCTGTTGAGCGCCGCCGGGCGGTTGAGCACCAGCGTGCGCACCGCGCCGCTCTGGCTCTTGAGAATCATGGACTCCGGCACCTTCACCACTCCCACTGCAAGCCACTGCCACGTTCAAGTCCCGTAACGTATGCACATTCGGGACTGAATCATTTACCGACCGTTCGGTAGATGATAGATGCTGAACCGCGCTTGAGCTAGGTCAGGCGCACCGGGACAAACCCCGAGAGCCGGTACGCTCATGGCAAAGTCCGGGACAGTGGTGTTGCATTTGCACCGGCACGCCATGTGCACCACCCGGTCATGAGGCGCCCGCGGTTCTTGCCGCGGGAAGATGGAGCGGGCGGCGCGGCAATGCGCCGCTCATGACAAGCAAGGATGGAGACAGCGCATGGACAATCCTTCGACGCCGGACGCCGGCCAGTGGTTCACGCAGTTGCTGAAGTCGCAGCAAGCGGCGTTAGGCCCTTTCACCGCCGACCAGGCTTTCGCGCCCTGGATGCAGGCCGCCACCGCCTTCACCTCCTGGCAGCAGGAGACGCTCAAGCAGATGACGGCCTTCTGGCCCATGTCCCTGGCCGCGGCCATTCCCGGCTTTCCCAGTGCGGTCAACGTGGCCTCCGACAAGCGTTTCTCGGCCGAGGCCTGGAGCAGGCACCCGGGCTTTGACATGCTCTCCAAGAGCTACCTCGCGCAAACGCAGGCGCTGCGCCAGACGCTGGAGGCCACGCCCATGGACGAGCGCACCAAGGCGCAATGGGGCTTCCTGCTGCGCCAGGTCGTGGATGCGCTGAGCCCGGCCAACTGCCTGCTCACCAACCCCGAGGCGCTGCAGACGGCGGTGGACACGGGCGGGCGCAGCCTCATCGAGGGGGCACGCCTTTTCATGGAGGACTTCGCCAAGGGCCGCGTCTCCATGACGGACGAAAAGGCCTTTGAAGTCGGCAAGAACGTGGCCCTGAGCCCGGGCGCCGTGGTGTTCGAGAACGAGCTGTTCCAGCTCATCCAGTACGCGCCCAGCACGGAGCACGTGAAGCGCACGCCGCTGCTGATCGTCCCGCCCTGCATCAACAAGTTCTACATCCTGGATTTGCAGCCGGAAAACTCGCTGGTGGCCTATGCGGCATCGCAGGGCAACACGGTGTTCCTCGTGTCCTGGCGCAACGTCGACGAGTCGCTGGGCCACCTCACCTGGGACGACTACGAGCGCCAAGGCGTCATGACCGCCATCGACGTGGCCCGGGAGATTGCCGGCAGCGAGCAGGTCAACACGCTGGGCTTTTGCATCGGCGGCTCGCTGCTGGCGTGCACGCTGGCCGTGCTCTCGGCCCAAGGCGAGGCCGGCAAGGTGGGCAGCATGACGCTGCTGACCACGCTGCTGGACTTCACCGACACCGGCGAGCTGGGCCTGATGATCACGCCGCAGTCCATGGCGCTGCGCGAATCCACCATAGGCCAGCGCGGCGTGCTGCACGGGCGCGAGCTGGCGCACATGTTCGCGGCGCTGCGCGCCAACGACCTGATCTGGCCCTACGTCGTCAACGGCTACCTGCAGGGCAAGGCGCCGCCGCCCTTCGACCTGCTGTACTGGAACGCCGACGACTCCAACCTGCCCGGCCCCATGGCCTGCTTCTTCATGCGCCAGGGCTACCTGGAGAACAGGGTGCGCCAGCCCGGCGGCACGGTGCAGTGCGGCGTGCCGGTGGACCTGCGCAAGATCACGGTGCCGGCCTTCCTCTACGCCTCGCGCGAGGACCACATCGTTCCCTGGAAATCGGCCTACGCCAGCACGCAGCTGCTGGGCGGGCCCATCACCTTCGTGCTCGGCGCCAGCGGCCACATCGCCGGCGTGATCAACCCGCCGGCCAAGAAAAAGCGCAGCTACTGGGAGCTGCCGCCGCCGGATGCGGATGACAACGCACCCTCCCCGCACGCCGAGGTCGCCGCGCTGCTGCCCGCCGACCCCGAGCACTGGTTCAAGCAGGCCCAGCAGTACCCGGGCAGCTGGTGGACGGCCTGGAGCGAGTGGCTGGCTCGACAGGGCAGCGACGACGAGGTGCCGGCCCGCGCCGAGCTGGGCAGTGACAAGCACCGCCCCATAGAACCCGCGCCCGGCCGCTACGTGAAGGCCAAGGCGAGCTGAGCCGGCTTCGAGCCGCCAGCGGCCTGCCCCGGCACCGCCAGGGCATTCACCATGGAAAACGCCGCGCAGAGCGCGGCGTTTTCCACATTCAGCAGCGGCAATTCAGCGCGTGAGCCTTACGCGTTGCCATCGCCCACTTCGGCTGCGAGCTCCAGCAATTGCTCGGCGCTGGGCTTGTCCCAGCCGGGACCGTGCGCGCCGTTGGCGTAGAAGCGGATGAAATCCTGGACGAAAAGCGAGTGCGTCCAGCCGCTGGTGTCAAAGCGCTTGAGCAGCGGGGAACGCTTGTCGGCCAGGTACTCGCGAAACTGCGCCACCCAGCGCTCGCGCTCGGCTTGAGGCAGCGCAAGGATCTCGTGGCGCAGCGCCTCGCGCGCACGGCGCAGCCACTCGTCCAGCCAGCGCGCCTGGCGCCTGGGTGCGTCCACAACCGCTGCCGCGCGTGCGCGCGGCGGTGCGGCTGCAGGCGCGGCCTGGTCGGCCTCGGCCGGCTTCTTGAGCACACCCGGCAGCACGGCGCGCAGGTAACGGGCGGGGCTTTGCACCGGCTCGGCCACGCCGGGCGGCAGTGCGGTACGCCGCTGCAGGCTGTCCAGCCCGGCGGACAGCGCCGTTGGGCCGAACTCCTGCAGCAGCTGCTCGGCGTCCTCCTGCTTGAGGCCGCTGTCCATGGCCCGGCCTATGAGCGGCAGGTCCACCGGCTCCAGATCGCGGGCGCCGGCAGCCTTGCCGCTGGGCACGCGGGCACTGGCCTTGCGCAGCACCGAGAACTGGATCTGCTCGATCGTCTTGTTGTCCGCGCCCTTGTGCTCCACGGGGCCGCGCACCTCGATGTCGGACAGGGCGTTGATTTCCGCTATCGCCGGCGTCAGCACGTCGCGCTTGAAGTACCGGTACTCGGGCGGCTTGCGCGTCGGGTCGTCCTGTTGCCCGGTGAGTACCGGGCGCCACCAGCGCCAGTGCTGGCGCGCGGTGAGGTGGCTGGGGTTGTCGATGTAGCGCACGCAGATCTCGTACAGCGCCATGGCGGCGTGGCTGCGAAGCTGCGTCACCACGTCCAGCGCGATGCGCGCGTAGCGGTCGGGCCCCATGAGCTGCTCGCGGATCTGGGGCGAGTAGGACCACTCGATGGTGATGGCGCCGCTCTTGCGGTTCTTGATGAGCTTGCAGCCGGCCAGCAGCGTGGAGGCCTCCCACACGTCGAACTCGCCGGCCGTTGGGCTTTGCCACTCCACCACCGTGCCCATGAGCTGCTTGAGCGTCTTCTTCAGCAGCTCATAGTTGTTGGAGTCAAAGCGCGAGAGATTGATGATCTCGCTCAGCGGCGCGCTGTAGATGTCCTTGCCGCTCTGGCGCTGCGCCACGTGCAGCAGCACGTTGAAGGAGCGGCGCGCCAGCAGCGTGATCTTGCGGTCGCGCGGCATGAACGCCACGGCGTTGACGTGCTTGCGCACCACGTCGGCCGAGGCCGGCGCGTCTTCGTCATCGTCGTCAAAAAGGACGGGTTGCTGAGCCATGCCGACATGGTAGGCGATCACGTGAGTGAGCCGACCCAGGCGGCTCACATGTGCTGTTCTGCTCCGCCCTGCCGGGCGCTACCAAATTTCCTCACCTGTCCGACCCGCGGTGCGTGGCGCCGACAGGTGCGGCCCGGCGTCCTGGCTCACGCAGCGCTACCAAATTTGCTCACCTGTACCGAGATTCCCGCAGCCAGCACGGGTCGTATGCCTCACGCCAGCACTCCCAAATCTCCTCACATGGCGTTCACTCGCCGGGCAGGTTCCGGGCAACTTGGCGTGGTGGCCACGGGCCTGATCACTACCAAATCTCCTCACACAAGCGACGGGGGAACTGCCTGGCGACACGGCACGGCACTGGCTTGCCGCCGGATGCCATGTTTGGCGGCTTGTTCACGTCTGCCGCACGCGTATGGCCGGGCGACTTGGCCTGCTCACACGGCCAGGCGCACGTTCTTCGCCCGCCACGTGAGTGGATTTGGTAGCGGCAGTGGCGCCAAGGCCTAGCACAGACCATTCACTTATCCGCTCACGTTCGCTACCAAGCACGCTCACCTTTATTACCAAGAGGGCTCACCTTCGCTCCCAAAACAGCTCACCTTCATTCCCAAGAAGACTCACCCATTTGCAGATAAGTCATTGATGCGTAAAGGAAATTCCGTCCATAAAGGTATTAAAGGCTTTGAAGGAATTTGAACCTCTTAAATCCCGAACGGGGTGTTTGATAAGAAAACTCAGGGCTGACGGCCTGCTTGATTCCTGATCCGTCTCGTGAACCGAAGCTACCCAAACGTTTCAGCAAACATGCGCTGACGCAGCCTTCAAACGCTGATTCGCCGTTATGATCCGTGCTCACGAAGGAGGACAGGAATGAACACGAATACGGCGACGCTGGCTCCCCAGACGCTGTCCGATGTGATGGACCAGGCTGACCGCTCCGGCCTGCTCATGAGCCGGGTGCGCAGCGCGATGCTCTCGCCCACCTCGCGCAAGCGCTCGCCCGTCTACAGCAGCGGACAGTTGGGCGCCATTTGCGGGCTGGACCGCAACCAGGTGGCCTACCGGCTGCAAAAGAGCGACTTGCCCGCAGGCCGCATGCTGGGCAACGGGCGGCGCGAATTCTCGCTGTCCGATGTGCAGACCTGGGCCCGCGCCTACCGCGGCGCGGCCATGCGGCCCGCGGGCGCCGAGGCCGTGACCATGGTGCTGGCCAATTTCAAGGGCGGCGTGGGCAAGACGACCACTGCCATGTCCGTGGCCCAAGGCTTGAGCCTGCGTGGGCACCGCGTGCTGGCGGTCGACTGCGACCCCCAGGGCTCGCTCACCACGCTGTTCGGCATCCTGCCGGACACCGAGGTGGAGGACGAACAGACCATCCTGCCCTTGTGCGTGGGTGCGGAGAGCTCGCTGCGCAGCGCCATCCGGCCCAGCTACTGGAGCGGCGTGGACTTGGTGGCGGCCGCGCCGCTGCTGTTCGGTGCCGAGTTCTCGCTGCCTTCGCGCCAGCAGACCGAGGACGATTTCGAGTTCTGGAACGTGCTCAACGTCGGCCTGGACGAGGTGCGCGACGAGTACGACGTCATCGTCATCGACACGCCCCCTTCGCTGTCCTACGTCACCATCAACGCGCTGATGGCGGCCAATGGGCTGCTCATGCCGCTGCCGCCCAACGCGCTGGACTTCGCTTCGGCCTCCCAGTTCTGGCGGCTGTTTTCCGACCTGGCCGGCCAGCTCGTCGAGCAGCGCGGCGTGGGCAAGGAGTTCGACTTCATACGCGTGTTGCTCACGCGCGTGGACAGCAGCGACTCCACCGCCACCGTGGTCCGCGACTGGATTGGTCAGACCTACGAAGGCAAGGTCATGCCGGTGGAAATTCCCAAGACGGCGGCCGCCGCCTCCGCAGCCGCCGAGTTCGGCACCATCTATGACGTGGGCAAATACGATGGCAACGCCCGCACCTACAAGCGCGCCGCCGAGGCCTATGAGAAGGTCACGGAGCTGGTCGAGCAGCTCATACAAGCCACCTGGCGCCGCAAGGCTGCCGCGGCCTGAAGCGCGTTCCGGAGACGACCATGACCAAGAAGATCGCCGAGAAGTCCAAGCTGGTGAACCTGCTGCCGGACCCCGAGCCGCCCGCCGCCCCTGCCGCCCAGCCCCTGGTGGCCGAGGACGCTGCCACGCAGCGCAAGGCCTACACCGGCGTGGGCCAGATGATGGGCGTGCTGGGCCGCTCCAGCCCGCTGGGCAAGGAGCTGGCCGAGGTCAAGGCCCGGCTGCGCGAGTACGAAGGCAGCGTGCCACTGAAGCTGCTGGATGCGCGCACCATCGCGCGCAGCCGCCTGGCCAACCGGCACGAGTCCGAGTTCGAATCCGCCGACTTCGCCAAGCTCAAGGGCGAGATCGAGCACGCCGGCGTCAACGTGCAGCCCGTGAAAGTGCGGCCCATCGAGGATGCGGACACGCGGCGCGACGGCGTGCAGTACGAGCTGGTCTTCGGCCACCGCCGCCATCGCGCCTGCCTGGAGCTGGGTGTGCCGGTGCTGGCCATGATCGAGAGCGTCAGCGACAAGCAGATGTGGCTGACCATGGACCGCGAAAACCGCGAGCGCCGCAACCTTTCTCCATGGGAGCAGGGCCAAAGCATCCAGCGCGCGCTGCAAGCCAACCTCTTCAGCTCCATTCGCCGCCTCGCCGAAGAGTCGGGCATGGACCACAGCAACGCCGCCAAGGCGCTGCGCTTGGCCGAACTGCCTGCGGCCGTGGTGGCGGCGTTCAGCTCGCCGGCCGACATCCAGCTTCATTGGGCGCGTCCCTTGTCCGAGGCGCTTCAAAAGGACCCGGACGGCGTGCTGTCCCGCGCCAAGGCCATCGCGGGGCGGGGTACCGTACCACGGGCGCCCAAGGCGGTTCTCGATGAGCTGCTGGGCATGGCGCAGGTGCGCGGCTTGGCGGACAAGCGCCACTTGAAAAAGGACGGCAAGACCGTCGCCGTGCTCACGCAAAAAGCCGGTGGCGCCTTGGCGGTGGAAATCCGTCAGCCGGTGGACATGGCTGACGTGGAGGCTTTGTTGAAGAAGCTGCTCAAGCTCTGAGCCGGCTGCAGCGGGTCCGGGACGCCCACGGCGCCCGGTGCGTGGGGTACCGTACCACGCACCGGGCGCTTTGCTTTTGGGGGGCACAGGCCGCGCGGTAGGGGGCGTCGGCGGGGTGTGGTCCCGTACCACGGCGGCAAAGGAGCAGCATGCGTATGCCGGTCGGTCTTCCACGCAGGCGGCCGCTGGGAGGGGTGTGGTCTCGTACCACACCCAGTGTCGAACGAGGCCCTGGCTCATTGCATCGCCGAGCCGCCGTTTCGACGGAAGCATTGGCGTACCCCCAACCACTTCCTACCCACCTTCTTCAGAACCCTGGATAACGAGTCCGCCGCGCCCGGACGCTCATGGCACGCGGCTGCAAGCACAGTGCAGACGTCTTGCCGATCCAGCGTTTGGGACGAAGCCGGCACTGGCTATGGCGGCGAACGTATCTCATGCAGGGGTGTGCTTCGGGTTGGGCTCCCGCGCGTTGCCAGTGCCGGCACGAGCGCTGGCCAGTGCACGCCTTTGTTCGGGATGTTCTTGCGCCGGCCGTGTACCGGGGATCGGAGTGCCTGGTTCAGCAGTCGTTTGGATGCGCGTCTTTCCGGAGATAGGCTGCGCGCGCCCTGGGGCGCAGAGGCCTCACCAGTGCGTTATGGCTGTCATGAGGATCTGCCAGCTCCTGTACCGGCCGTGAGCCGCAGGCCGCTGCGCGCTGGATGCAATTTCGCCGGCTGCTCCTGTAGCGGCATGTCGCGGGCCGTGGGCAGTGGGGTGTGGTCTCGTACCACACTGCCGGGGCACCACGGGGCGTGGTCTGGTACCACACTCGGGCGGCGCCCTGCAGGTGCATGAACGGCGGACGACAACCTCCGGGGCTGCCTTTGCGGCGTCAACATATTGACGACTTCCCACATGAGCATCCAGGGCGTTGGAGGCATTGGGGCAAGCGCTCCGTCCACGCAAAAGGGTCGCGCACGCCAGGCCTGGGCTTACCGTCCTGGTCCGGCGTTCTCCGGCCCAAGCTGTCTTCCGCTGCTCCGCTCAGTCAGGCAGGGGCGGGCGCCGGCCGCTTGTCCGTCCCGTCCAGGCCAGGACTGAACGCATTGCCCCGCGGGCAATCCGTAGGGACGGCCGTGCAAACGCCGAAATAATGTCGCCCGCGTGCGGGTGCGTTGCCGCGCCCGTCCCCCTTGACCCAAGAAATAAGGAGCTCCTTTGGCAACCCCTCTGCGCATCATTTCCTCCATGGCCACCAAGCAGCTGCTGGCCGACCTCGTGGCCCAGTACAGCCGCCTCAGCGGCCAAGCCGTGGACATCGAATCCGTCGGCGGCGTGGACGCCGCCAAGCGCGTGCAGGCCGGTGAGGCCTTCGACGTGGTCATCCTTGCGTCCAACGCCATCGACCAGCTCACCCAGGCCGGCAAAGTCGTGGCCGGCAGCCGTACCGATCTCGTGAAATCCGGCGTGGCCGTGGCCGTGCAGGCCGGCGCGCCGCACCCGGACATCAGCTCGGAGGAGGGCGTGCGCCAAGCCGTGCTCTCGGCAGGCAGCCTCAGCTACTCGACCGGCCCAAGCGGCGTGGCGCTCGTCAAGCAGTTCGAGCGCTGGGGCATCGCCGATCAGATCAAGGACCGCATCGTCCAGGCGCCGCCCGGTGTGCCTGTGGGCTCGCTGGTGGCCAAGGGAGAGGTGGAGCTGGGCTTCCAGCAACTCAGCGAGCTCATCCATCTGCAAGGCATAGACGTGGTGGGCCCGCTGCCGCCGGCCGTGCAGGTCACCACCATCTTCTCCGCGGGACTGGCCACGGCTTCGCAGCAGCCTCAGGCCGTACGCGCCTTCCTTGAGTTCCTGGTTTCCGACCAAACGGAAAACGCCAAGCGCGCCAACGGCATGGAACCCGCCTGAGTCCGACGGCCGTGCAAGTCGGCCTGCGGCCGGACAGGGCAGGGCGCAGGCCGTATGGGGCTTGCGCCCGCTTCACAAGCGATGGAGCTGCGCGGAAATACCCCGGGCTCAAGAACGGGCTGCCGCTCAAGCGCCCAAGTTAAACCAGCCCCTTCCACGCGGGCTCTTTCGGTCAGGGCTGCGGTATGCAGCAGGGCGCCATGCGAGAGCTGCTGGAGGCACCCGCCCCGACAAGCTCTGGGCTGCCGGACCTCCGACGACAGGGGCTCACACACAGGAACCAGGCACGCCGCTGCCGTCGTGGCGTGACGAGCTCACAAGGCCCCCGGCAAACCATGACCCGCACTCCCACCAGCGCACGATTAACGTCCCTCACATCCAGCCCGGCCGCTTCATTTAAGCCCTTGTCAGGCTGGCATCTTCTTTCCGGTCATTCGAGCAGCGGCTGATTTGTCGCTGTTTTTTGAAGGTATTGATAATTACAGTTATCAACATCACGAGTTGACAATCAATGCAGCGAAATAGCGATGACATGGCGGCGGGCTGATCAGGGAAAACAGGGAGCGCAACGTCATCCCGCACGGCGGGCCACCACGGCAACGAGGCTGGCTCGGGGCACCGGCAACCTTAGGGCAGCTGCACTGCGGCTTGAAGGAGAAATCGTCTTGGCGGGTATCAACACCCGGCACCGATGCGGCAGCCGAGTACGAAATCCAACTTCTGGGCACAGTGCCGGCTGATGCCGTCGGCAACGGGCTTCGTGCTTCAGCCAGGAGGCGCCGGGCTGCCCGGCGTGTACTTGTCGGCCTGCCGGCTACCCCTGCAGCGCTTCCCGCAGCCCGCTGGCCCGCTTCGTCTTCCTCTCTATGGCCGCTGCCAGCACGCCCGGCTGCGGTGACACCAGGGTGAAGGCCGCGCGCGCGCGCGTGATGCCCGTGTAGGCCAGCTCGCGCGTCAGCACCTGCGCGGACGCCTGGTCCGGCAGCGCCAGCAGGGTGTGCTCGAACTCCGAGCCCTGCGACTTGTGCACCGTCAGCGCGAAAGCGGTCTCCACGTCGGCCAGGCGGCTGGCCAGCACCGAGCGCAACTGCGGCCCCTCCAGGAAGTACAGCCGCAGCGAACCGCCGCCGGCCGGGCGCAGTGCGATGCCGATGTCGCCGTTGAAAACGCCCAGCGCCGCCTGGTTGCGCGTGACCATCACCGGCCGGCCCTCGTACCACTCGCCGGTCTTCTTCAGCAGCCCGGCGCGCACCAGGCCGGCTTCTATCGCCTCGTTGAAGCCCTGCACGCCCCAGTCGCCCTCGCGCACGGCGCACAGCACACGAAAGCGCTCGAATGCCGTCAGCACTTCCACGGCCCAAGCGGCGTGCGCGGCTTCGTCCCCGCCTTCGGGGCGGCGGTGCAGCGCGTGCAGGTAGTGCGCGCTGCAGCCCGGGGCCCCGGGGCGGCCTTCCAGCGCGATGCGCACCACGGCGGCGGGCGAGGCCGCTTCCAGCCACGCCGCCTCGGGGCTGCGCTCGTCGCGCAGCACGCGCTGCGCGCCCGCCACGTTGCCCTCGTTCACGGCCTGGGCCAGCTTGCCTATGGGCCCGCCGAAGCGCCGGCTCTCGCGCAGCATCACCGTCTGCTGCGCCAGCGCAGGGCCGTTCACGTGGCGGAAGGCGCCCGGAATCTCCTCGCCGCAGGTGTCGGCAACGTAGGCGCAGGCGTCTTCGCCGTATTGGCCTTTTTGTGCCTCGCCGCACAGGTCGCCGAGCACCGCGCCGGCCTCCACGGACGCCAACTGGTCCTTGTCCCCCAACAGCACCACGCGGGCGGACTGTGGCAGCGCGTCCAGCAGCGAGGCCATCATCTCCAGGTGGACCATGGAGGCCTCGTCCACGATGAGCACGTCCACGTCCAGCGGGTGCGCGGCGTCGTGCTGGAAGCGGCGCGTGTCGTGCCGCCCGCCCAGGAGGCCGTGCAGCGTGCGCGCCGCGCCCATGCGGGCGGTCAGCGCGGCCAGGTCCAGCCCGTCGCCCAGGCGCTCGGCCAGTGCCTGCAGCGAGCTTTCGATCGACTGTTTCAGCCTCGCCGCTGCCTTGCCGGTGGGCGCGGCCAGCGCGATGCGCAGCCGCTCCGGCGCGGGCGAGGTGGCCAGCAGCAGCGCCAGCAAGCGCGCCACGGTGTAGGTCTTGCCCGTACCCGGACCGCCGGTGATCACCGACAGGCGCCCGCGCAGCGCCACCGCGCAGGCCACCTTCTGCCAGTCCGGTCCCTTGGCCGGCTTCTGGCCTTCAGCCGGGGCAAAGAGCTTCTCCAACCAGGCCTTCACCGCGGCGGTGTCCACTGCTTCGCGCAGCGCGCCGCGCTCGCGCACCTGCGTGGCCACGCGTTGCTCGTAGGCCCAGTAGCGGCGCAGGTACAGCCGCGTGCCGCACAGCACCAGCGGGGCCGTTGAACCCTCGGCGCTGGGCAGGTGGGCGCCGGGCCCGGCCAGGCCGCAGGGAGCAAGCTGCACCAGGGCGCAGCCGCGCAGCGCCGCGAGCCAGTCGTCCAGCGCGGCGGGCAGCCGGGGTTTCAACGCGTCCCAGGCCTGGCGCGGCTCGGCCGTCCAGCCCAGCAGCTCGTGCGGGCGGGCGTGCAGCTCATCGACCAGCAGGCAACTGTGGCCGCGGCTTTCCATGTGGGCCACCAGCGCCGAGCACAGCAGCGCGATGGGCGGGGCGTCCGGCACCAGCGTGGCGGCAAAGCGCGCCATGGCGGCGTCCAGGTGGCGCAGCCAGCCGGACTGCGTCCAGCCCTGCAGCGCCTCCAGCAGCTCGGCCGAGGTGAGGCGGTCCATGGCTTCTATCCAGTCCAGCGTGTCCAGGTCCTTGCGCGCTTTCATGCCCGCGACTCCTCTTCGGCCATCGCCAGCGCCGCATCCAGCCCGTCCAGCAGCGCCAGGTCGGGCTCCACCAGCAGGCAGCCGCGCTGCGGGTGCCCAATGCCGCGCAGGAAGAAGTACACCGCCCCGCCCAAGTGCTCGGCCGGGTCGTAGGCCTCACCCAGCCGCGCGCGCAACTGGCGGTGCAGCGCCAGCAGGTACAGGGCGGCCTGCACGTCGTAGCGGTGCGCGGCCATCGCGCCTTCCATGGCGGCCTGCGTGTAGGCCGCGTCCGTTGGGCCCAGGGCGTTGGACTTGTAGTCCAGCACCCAGTAGCGGCCCTCATGCTCGAACACCAGGTCGGCAAAGCCCATGAGCATGCCGCGCAGGCGGCGCTGCGGCAGGGCAGGGCGCTCGCGCCCCGGCATCAGGTGCCTTGCACACAGGGCATCCACGTCCGCCGCCGACAAGCCTTCGCTGGGCAGCCAGAACTCCATCTCCGGCAGCGTGCCGCGCAGCCCCGACAAGGAAACGCCCAGGCCGGGCAGCTCCACGTCCACGGCCTGCGACAGCCACTGCAGCACCTCGTCGGCGCGGTTGCTCCAGCCCTGGCGTTCGCAGCGGCGGCGCAATTGCGACTGCAGCGCCTCGTTGTCGCGCAGCGCGAAATCCTCGCCGGCCAGCCACTCCAGCTGGTCGTGCAGGAAATTGCCGGCGAAGGAGCCCCGCGGGAAGCGGTGCCAGGCCTGGCCGGCCGCGGGGGGCAGCACCAGCGCAGCGGGCTCGAACTCGTCGCTCTCGCGCGCCGGCGCCTCCTCCAGCCGCTCCAGCGGCGGCGCCGCCAGATGCTTCACGAGTTTGCTGAAGCTTCCAATCGTCCAGTCGCGCTCGAAGCGGGCGGCGTAGTCGGCGCCGGGCTGCAGGGCAGGGGCGTCGTCGCGGGGCAGCAGCAGGGTCACGCCGCAGCTCGGCGGGGCTTCCAGCAATTCAAAGCCACCGCCGTCGCCGCAGGCGGCTCTCAGCTTTTCCAGCAGCGCGCTTTCGCTGATGGCCTCGCCCCCGCTTATGAGCTGCCCAAGCGCGCTCTTGTGCATCACGCAGCTTTTCACCTGCCCCTTCTTGAGGGCCGCCACGCCCACCCACAGCGCGTGGCGGGCGCGGGTGAGCGCGACGTAGAGCAGCCGCAAATCCTCGCGCAGCCGGTCGCGGTCGGCCTGCTCCAGCAGTTCCGTATCCAGGTTGAAGGAGAGCTGCCGCGTGCCGTCCTCGGCTGCCACCTCGATGAAGCTGCGGCCCTTCTTCTCCACGGCGCGGAAGTCGCAGGGGAAGGGCAGGAACACCAGCGGGTACTCCAGGCCCTTGGACTTGTGGATGGTGACGACCTTGACCAGGTCGGCGTCGCTCTCCAGCCGGACGATGCGCTCGTCGCCCTCGGCCGTGTCCTCGTTGTCGATCTGCTCGGTGAACCAGCGCACCAGGGCCTGTTCACCGTCGAGCTGGGCGCTGGCGGCCTGCAGCAGCTCGGCGATGTGCAGCACGTTGGTCAGCCGCCGCTCGCCCTCGGCCTCCGAAAGCCAGCGCGCGGGCAGCGCCAGGCGGTGCAGGGTCTGGCGCAGCATGGTCAGCACGCCCTGGCGCTCCCACACGGCGCGCAGCTCGCGCAGCAGCTCCAGGCGCAGCTCCCAGGCCTCGTCGTCGGCGGCAAGCCGGGCCAGCTCGGCCAGCGGCAGGCCGATGAGCGCGGTGGCCCAGGCCGCGCGCGCCAGCCGCATGTCCAGCGGCGTGGCCACGGCGCGCAGCCAGCGCAGCAGGTCGCGCGCCTCGGCGCCGGCAAACACGGAGTCCTTGTCCGAGAGGTAGACCGAGGCGATGTCGCGCCGGCGCAGCTCGCGCCGCACGCCTTCGGCCTCCAGCCCCGTGCGCACCAGCACGGCGATGTCGGCCGGGCTCAGCCGCGTGAAACCGTCCTGGGGATGCCGGAAACCGGCCTGCGCGTCGTTGAGCAGCGTGGCGATGCGCTCGGCGCAGCGCTCGGCCGCGCGGCGGCGGTGGCTGTCGGCGTTGTCCAGCACCGCGTCCACGCACAGCGACAGCGCCGGCACCTCGCCCGCCGCGCACACGAAACGCTCGGGGCGTCCCTGGGCGTCCACGGCCTGGAAGGGCAGCGGGTCGTCCTGCGCGCTGCGAAAGAGGAAGGCGCCCGCACCCCCGGCCCGCGCCTCGGCCTGTTGGAAGAGCTGATTGACCGCCCGCACCAGCGTCTGCGTGGAGCGGTGGTTGGTGCCCAGCACGTAGTGCCGCCCCGCGGTGGCGCGCCGCGCACCCAGGTAGCTGTGGATGTCGGCGCCGCGGAAGGCATAGATGGACTGCTTGGGGTCGCCGATGAGCAGCAGCGCGCTGTCGCGGCCGCAGTCGGCCGTGCGGTAGAGGCGCTCGAAGATGCGGTATTGCAGCGGCGAGGTGTCCTGGAACTCGTCCACCAGCGCCACCGGGTACTGCTGCAGGATGCGCTGGCGCAGCCGCTCGCCCGCGGCCTCGTCGTGCAGCGCCTTGTCCAGCCGCGTGAGCATGTCGGCAAAGCCGTAGGTGCCGGCCAGCGTCTTGAGCTCGGCCAGGCGCCGCGCGATGCAGCGCGCGGCGTGCTGGCGCAGTTGCGCCTTCACGTCCGGCAGCGCGGCCAGCGCCTCGAAGAGCCGGTCGAGGGCTTCGAAGTGGTCCGGCAGTTCCAGGCCCGGCTTGGAAGCGTCCTCCATGCCGGCGCGCGTGAGGCGGCGCTGCCCGGCCTCGGTCAGGCCGATGTCCACCTTCAGGGGCTCCTGAGCCCAGGCCTCCAACTGGCTGAGCCAGCTCTCTATCGACGCCGGCTTGATCTTGACGCGGTTGAGCATGCAGGCCTTGCGCGCCATTTCGACGGCAAACCATTCGCGCAGCTCACGGATGCGCTCAGGCCAGCCTTGCTTGAGCCGCTGGAGCTGGCGGGCCTGCTCGCCCAACACGCGGGCACAAAGCTCGGCAAGGGTGGGCAGGGTGGTTTCGCCCGCATCCAGGCGCGGGATCAGCGCCGCCACGTCGGACTGCAGCGCCGCCACGTCCGGCCACAGCGCCAGCACGGCGTCCAGCGCGGCGTGGTCCAGGGCGTAGACGTGCTGGCGCCAGTAGTCGCGCACGGCCTCGTCCTGCAGCTTGCGCTCGTCGGCCAGCAGCTCCTCGTCGAAGAGGTTGCGGCTGTCGAAGGCGTGCTCGCGCAGCATGCGCTGGCACCAGGCGTCTATGGTGTGGACGGCCGCGTCGTCCATGGCCTCGGCGGCGCAGGCCAGGCGCCAGGCGGCGCGGGTGCGCTCGGGGCCTTCGGGGTAGGCCCCGAGCAGCTCGTTGAGCAGCGCGTCGCCGTCCTTGGGCTGCAGCTCGCCGCGAAAGCAGCGCGCGGCCTCCAGCAGCCGCGCGCGTATGCGGTCCGACAGCTCGCGCGTGGCCGCGCGCGTGAAGGTCATGACCAGGATTTCCGAGGGCAGCAGCGCCCGGCCGAAAGCGCCGTCCCCGGAGCCGTGGCCCAGCACCAGGCGCAGGTAGAGCGCGGCGATGGTGTAGGTCTTGCCCGTGCCGGCGCTGGCTTCTATGAGGCGGCTGCCCCACAGGGGCAGCCGCAGGGCGTCCAGCAGCTCACTCATCGCCATCTTCCCCGGCGGCGCCGTCGTCATTGCGCAGCACGCTCACGCCGGTGCGGGCCCAGGCGGCCAGCGGGCCGTAGAGCTGCGGGGCAAGGTCGGCGAAGCGGCCGTCCTGCGCCAGCGTTTCGAAGTCGGGGTACAGGCGCGCCAGGCAGGGCTCGTGGCCTTCAGGCGCCACGGGGCTGAAGCCGCCGCCCTCGTACACCTCGGCCGCCTTGTCCGGCTTGTTCTCGGCCACGAAGGCCAGCGCCGTGCGGCAGGCCAGGGGCAGCGGCGCCTGCATGCCCAGCCGCCACAGCGACAGCAGCACGCGCAGGGTCTCGGCGGCCTCGGCCTGCGGCAGCGGCTGCAGCGCCAGCACGGCGTCGCGCGAGACGATGCGCCCAAGCAGCGGCACGCCGCAGGCGCTGGCCACGAGCTGGCGCACCCAGTCGTCCACGAGCTTGTCGGCCCGCGCCGCGCCTTTTTTTTGCAGCACGCTGGGCGACAAGCGCAACTGCAGCGGGCCGCCGCTGCCCGCGCGCAGCTCGGTCAGCCAGTCCTCCAGGCGCACGCCGTCGTGCTCGAAGCTCAGCGCCTCCTTGGGCGCGGCCTGCGCGTGTTCGCGCTGCAGGTGCAGCCACTGCCGGTGCATCCACTGCGCGGGGCGCAGCAGCTCGTCGCGCTGGCGCTCGCCCAGGGCGTTCATGGGCAGGCGGCCGCTGCGCTGGATGCGCTGGGCGCGGCGGGCGATGTCCGCGGCCGTGCAGTGGTGGGCGTCGGCCAGCAGCTCGCTGATGAGCGTCCAGGCCTCCAGGCCGTTGACGCCGAAGGGCTCGTCGTCCTCGCTGGCGGACTCGGCCTCCTTGAAATTCACGTTCAGGCGGCGCAGGAAGTACTCCGACACCGGGTTCTTCACGAAGGCGGCCAGGCGCGAGACGGTGAGCACTGGAGACTCGGCCTCCAGACCCGGCGCCGCGGTCCCCGCTGCCGCCCCTTCCGCCGTCCCTTGTGCCGTTCCCATGGCCGCCCCCGCTGCCGCCTCGCCGGCATGGTGCGCGGCGCGCCACTCGCGCGCCCACGTGCGCAGGCCGTGCGGGCTGGCCTCGAAGTAGCGGCGGCTGAAGGGCTGCAGCGGGTGCTCCACGGTGAGCTGGCGCGCCGTGTGTTCGCCCCAGCCGGCATCCAGGTAGTCGCGCAACTGGGCAATGAGCACCGAGGGCGGCTGCTCGCTGTTGTCGCGCACGCTGCGCCCGCTCCAGCTCACGTAGAGCTTGCGGCGCGCGGACAGCAGCGCCTCCAGCATGAGGTAGCGGTCGTCGTCGCGGCGCGAGCGGTCGCCGGGGCGGCGCTGGCCGGGCAGGGCCATGAGGTCGAAGTCGGCGCGGTGGGTGCGGCGCGGGTAGTCGCCGTCGTTCATGCCCAGCAGGCACACCACCTCGAACGGGATGGCGCGCATGGGCATGAGGGTGCAGAAGGTGACGCCGCCGTCCAGGAAGCGGCGGCGCAGCGTGGGCTCGTCCAGGCCGGTGAGCCAGCCCTCGCGCAGCACTTCCAGCGGCACGGCCTCCTCGAAGCTCGCGGCCTGGCAGGCTTCCAGCCAGCCCTGCAGCGCTTCCTGCGCCAGGCCGAGCTGCCGGCGCTCGGCCTCGTCCGACGGGTCGAAGAACGTGTCGAGCAGCTTCCTCGCGTGCTCGGCCCATTGCAGCGGCGTGGCGTCGGCCGCGGCCAGCTCGTGCCAGCGGTGCAGCTCATCGACCAGCACGGCCAGCGAGCCCGCCACGGCCGCCTCCAGGCCGCCGACCTCGCCGTAGGCCTCGATCTCGTCCCAGGCCGCGCCCTCGCCCGCGGCGTAGCCCAGCAGCATGCGGCGCAGGCCGAACACCCAGGTGTTCTGGCTGCCGCAGGCCTCAAGGCCCAGCGCGGCGCGGTGCCCGGCGTCCAGGCCCCAGCGCACGCCGGCGCCTGTCAACCATTGGCCGATGCGGGGCAGCTCGTCCTCGGTGACGTCGAAGCGGCGGGCCAGGGCGGGCACGTCCAGCAGGTCGCGCACCTCGGTGAGCCGGCAGCGCTGGCGCGGCAGCCTCAGCAGCCACTCCAGGGCCACGAACAGCGGGACGTGGCCGCGCTGCTGCAGGTCGGCGATGCCGTAGGGGATGTGGCGCGCGTCGCCCGCGCCGTACTGGCCGAAGACGGCGCGGATGTTGGGCGCGAAGCGGTCGATGTCCGGGACCATGACCAGGATGTCGCGCGGGCGCAGCGGCCCGCCGCCCGGCGGCTCGGCCAGCAGTTGCAGCAGCGCGTCGTGCAGCACCTCCACCTCGCGCTGCGCGCTGTGGGCGACGTGAAAGACGATGGAGCGGTCACCCTCGGCCACGCCGCGGCGCGGGTGCTCGGCGGTGGGCAGCAAGTCGCGTATGGCGGCCTGCACCTGGGTGAGCAGGGAGCCGGGGGCGCCGTCGCCGGCGTCGAACAGGTCGATGCGCGGCAGGGTGGTTTCGCGGCCCAGCGCGTGGTCGTCGAAGGCGTCGAGCTGGCGGACGAAGTCGCGGCCCTGGCGGCCCCAGGCGGCCAGCAACTGGTGGGAGTGCGCGTGCATCTCCTCCAGCGACACGGCGGCCAGCTCGCGCTCGCCGCGGCATTGGAAGCGCCGGCGCTGCAGCTGCAGCAGCTCGCGCCCGTCGATGATGTCGGCCCAGTGGTACTGGCAGGGGTTCACGACCGCCAGCAGCACCTGCGTGTGGCGCGAGAGCGCGGAGAGGGCTTCGAGCATCTGCATGGGCAGCTGCGACAGGCCGAACACCACCACGCGGCGCGCCACGGGGCTGCGCGGCGCCTGGCCGCTTTGCAGCGCGGCCAGGAAGCGGCGGTGGATGTGCGGGCGCACGGCCAGGCGCTCCTCGTCCGTCAGCTCCTGCAGCAGCTCGCGCCAGAGGGCGCTTTGCCAGCGCTGCTCGTCCGGCACGGCGACGAGCTCGCCGTCGGCGCGCTGGAGCTGGTCGCGCCCGGCGCCCCAGATTTCCAGCCAGTCGGCGCGGTGCACCTGGTACTGGTCGTACAGGTCGGCCAGGCGGCGCGCGAGCTGCAGGCGCCGGCCCACGTCGCCGCCGTCCAGAAAGCGCGCCAGCGGGGCGAACTCGGGGCGTTCGAGCTGGCGCGGCAGCAGCCGCATGAGGCGCCAGGTGAGGGGAATCTCGTCCAGCGGCGACTGCGCCGGCACGCTTTGGCGGCCCAGCACCTGGCGGTAGCTGCGCCAGAGAAAGCGCGCGGGCAGCTCCACCCGCGCCGCGGCGCACACGCCTTGTGCTTGGGCCAGGGCCATCTTCAGCCACTCGGCCACGCCGTTGCTCTGGACGAGAAAGACCTCTGCCTCCAGCGGCGCCAGCGGCTGGCTCTGCAGCCAACTGACCACCGTCTCCTTGAGCATTTCAAGCCGGTTGCCATGGAGCACCATCAAACCCGTGCCGATTTCGGCGCTCATGTGGCCGACCTCCGTAACCCGTTCTTCCACGCGCCGCCGGCCCACTGCCGACGACTGGATATTTTCGCAGGGGGCAACACCGCCGGCCGTGCCCGATGTCTCGTTTTCGCCTCAAGGCCCGCCTGCGCGGCAGGCCCTTGAGGCCCAGGCGCACGAAAGCGCTTGAAAGCGTTCAGCAACGCCCACGGCGGCACGGCCCCCGCGCATTTTCCGGCTGCCGGGATTAGGCAACCTGAAAAATGCCTGAGCTACCGGGTTGGCCGTTTCAAAGGCCCGGCGGCGGCCATTTACGGTTGTGCTGCTTGAATCGAAAGCCGCCAAGACCGATTTGCTGCGGCCTGCCATATTCCGCAAATCCCCAGAATTCGCAGGCCATGGCGGCGCAAGCGTTTGAGCTATCAAAGCAAAAAGCCCCGCACGAGGCGGGGCTGATAACGCGGCCGGTGTGGGACCGCGGGTGATTCAGGATTGAAACCTGGATCAGGCCTTGATGGCCAGATCGTCCAGCGACTTGCCGCTTTCCAGGGCTTCGGTAACCCACTTCGGCTTCAGGCCGCGACCAGTCCAGGTCTTGCCGGAGGCCGGATCCTGATACTTGGGGGCGACGGTGCCGGTTTTGCCACCGGTTTCGCCCTTTTTGCTGCCGCGAGCATTGCTGGTCAGGTCTTCGACGCTCAGGTTGTTCTGAGCCATCAATTCCTTGATGGTGTTGATCGCTTCAGAGCGCGAATTCTCTTGCAGTTGCTTGATCTGACGCTCGAGGTCTTCGCGCTGCTTCAGAAGGTCTTGGATGTTTGCCATACGCTTTGCACCTTAGGTGAATGTCTTGGACATTTCTGATCTGTAGCGACTTGCCTTCACCGTAACTCGACGTACCGAGTACTTACCATGTTGCCGGCGGGTTGCGAAACCTGCCGGGGACTTTGGAGAACTCCTGGAGGCCGGTATGTTCGGTTCGGCATTGCGCGGAACGAATAATGCCACAACTGCGCTAACTACGAAGCCGCTGCATCAAAAAATTTTCAGCGCATCTGCATTGATTGCATTGGTGAGAACCTGCCTTCACTTACAACGATGGGCACATACCCGATTCCTGGACGGTGCCGATCTCCGCAGGACCTGAGTATGAATCCGGGTTCCCGAGTCGGCCTGGGGCGGGTTGGGTGGGTTGCCGCCATGTTTGGAAGGCGAGAAGCCGGCACGCAGTTGCTGCAAGCCGTGCCGGGAAAGCGGGGATTTCCAACTGAATTTCAAGCGTGAGCGCAGGGCATGGCAGCGGTGCCTGATTTCAGTTCCCGGCCCTCTTTGAGGTCCACCGTGAATACGGCCTTGGCTGACCCTGGCGCATTCAGCAAGTACAGGGTTTGCCGCTGTGTGTCACAGGCCCATGAAAAGAATCATGCCGTGACAAAGACACGCTGCGGTCGTATTGCCTGCCCGTCGCCCATGCCGGTCCCATTTCGGAATGCGCCGATTCCACAAGCTGCGTGAGGAAACTTGTCCGGCATCAGCCGTGCTTCCCGCGCATTACCAAGACCGGCCGCATGCCGAGACGCGGGGCGCGCGTGATTTGCCCTGCGCCTTCGCAGTGGATGAATTCGTCGCACAGGCGGCTTAAAGGTCGGACACCATTGAGCCATCATTCTTGATTCAAATACCGCAGCACTTTCTGCCGATTCCGTGCCGGCCTGTTCGACCGTCATCGGCAACAAACTGGCTCCCCGACCCTCCCCTGTTTCTGGAGAGGCACACAGCAGCCTCAGAGGGGACCTGTCCACCGCAAGTCCGGATATTGGAAACAATTTGTAAGCAAAACGATGTTTTTCCGGATTTAAACGCCCGGGAAGAAAACTTTCGCCGAGCCGGTGAGGGTTGCGCCTTTTGTGAAGTTCTTCACGCCAACCTTAAAGCCGGGAGCACTGTGGCGAAATGTTCGTGCCGGAGTTTTGAGCATTCAGCTTGATCCGATCCGTGGCGGCTGCTAGGCGCGGACCCATAAGCGTTTGCAACGCGGGCAGCACAGAACGTCACACATTAACAACGGCTTCAGCTCAGAACGATCGGCTACCTCCCGATACTTGTTGGCAACGCGTGCGGCAAGGGATGCACGGGGGAGGCGAAGCGTCGCGCATCCCAATTCCGGGCAGCTTGCACGCCAGCAGCAAGGACGCGGAGGAAACCCATGCGCCGCATGGATACAAGGGCCTGGACGGCCGGCTTCATGGCCGGCGAAGTTTTCGCCGGCAACTGCCCATACACGCATGGTTCGTTCGAGGCGCTGGATTGGTTCGGCGGCTGGATTGAAGGTGCAACAAATGCACTGGGCCGCGACGAATCTTCGGATGTCCCATCTTCCCTGGGCTCCACGACGGAACGGCAATCCACGGCCTGGCAACTTTTGCGCCATTGAAGCGGGCTCATCAGAGCGACCGGCGATTTTCCTGCAGTCCTGCGCCATATTGCGGTGCAGCATTTTTCCGCGGCTGGCGGCCCGGCCTTCTCCAGGCAAGCACCTCTGCAAGACTTATACAAGCCTTAAATCCGTCCTCCGCGCTTCGAAAAGTTCTGGGTTTTCCCCGGGTGGTCTTCCGGTGCTGACTGTGCGCCGCCAAAGAGCCGGCAAAAAATCCTGAAGCCGGTCCGGCATTCGGGCGCCAACAGGCCTTGACGGTGGGGCAGGCACAATTTCGCAATTCCATATGGGTCGGCTTGTAGCCGCGGTGCGGCACGGTGGTCCGGATCGGTCTTTCAACGTGTCAACCGCGGGATGCCGGCCAGATGCAAGCATTTGCAGCCCAACCTGCCCATATCAGAGGGGAAGGCTTTTTCCGTGGCCTGCGCATCAGCGAATCGTTACGGAAATCACGGCTGCAACCGGTTCGGCAAGCCGGCTACAGGCGGTTCATCGTGTGACTGGCTTCATCACTGTGTAACGGCATACCGGAACTCTTCGGCATAAGCCGGATTTGCGGCCAGGAACTGCGAATGCCGCAGCCTTGAATCACCCCGTTGTCCTGCCACGGGCCGGCTGTTGCCGGCGGCAACAAAATCGCATTTGGTATCAAGGCCCCCGGGGGATGAGTCCCACCCGGGTTTGAGCCTGTCACCTGCATGGCGGGTAATTCTCCGCCTGATGCCTTGCGAGGCTGCCGCACGGGGTCGGTCCACGGTCTCGTCATCTCCAGCTGCAAATAGATGGTGACGAAAGTCCGGCCTCACTCAAATACCCGGCCGTGCGGCCTTCGCCATACCGACAAGGCCACTGCCGCCGATTCGCCGCGCGCCGAGCGGCAAAAAGGGTGTGTCGGGCACGCCGGTGTGCAGGGCTTGATTCCGTCGTCGTGCCTGCTATGCTGTATGTATATACAGTATTCCAGCCGTGCCACTGGTGCGGCCCGCGGTTGGGCGCTTGGTTTTCAAGGCCCGCCGAAAGGATGCAAGCCATGGCTGACCCGGTGCGAAAGATTCCCGAGGGCTACCTGTCCGTGACGCCTTATCTGACGGTCAAGGGCGCGGCGCAGGCCATCGAGTTCTACAAAAAGGCTTTTGGCGCTCAGGAAGTGATGCGGCTGCAGGCGCCTGACGGCTCGGTGATGCATGCGGAGATCCGCGTGGGGCAGGGCGTGCTCATGCTGCATGACGAGGCGCCGCAGTGGCAGGCCTACAGCCCGTCCACGTTGGGCCGCTCGCCTTGCAGCCTGATGTTCTACGTGGAGGACGTGGACGGCGTCGTCCAGCGCGCCGTGGCCGCCGGCGCCACGCTCACCATGGCGGTGGCCGACCAGTTCTACGGCGACCGCTGCGGCGCGCTGAAAGACCCATTCGGCCACAAGTGGCACATCGCCACCCATGTCGAGGACGTGCCGGAAGACGAGATCCGCCGCCGTGCCGCCCGCATGTTCGAAAGCGCCGAGCGGTCCTGATCGGCCGCGCCTGACCTCACCGCTGGATACACATGGGGTGCCGCCTTGGACCATGCGGCGTGCCTCGCCGGTACAAGGTGGCGGCTTTGGGCGGCGCGCCGCCGTTTCACCCCGGGAGCGGTTTGACATGCATCTCCAAGGTTCCTGCCATTGCGGCGCCGTGCGTTTCTCGGTCGAGTCGCACGAGCCCGTACCGTTCATGCGCTGCTATTGCTCCATCTGCCGCAAGACGGCGGGCACGGGCGGCTTTGCCGTCAACCTGGGCGCGGACAAGGCCACGCTGCAGGTGCAGGGGCGCGAGCACCTGAGCGTCTACCGCGCCCGCATGGAGGACGGCAGCCGCAGCAGCGGCGAGCGCCACTTCTGCAAGCACTGCGGCACGGCGCTGTGGCTGTGGGACCCGACCTGGCCGGACTTGGTGCACCCGCACGCCGGGGCCGTGGACACGCCGCTGCCCGTGCCGCCGTCGTCCACGCACATGATGCTGGGCTCCAAGCCGGCCTGGGTGGAGGCCAGCGTGCAGCCGCAGGACGCGCGCTTCGACGAGTACCCCGACGAGTCGCTGGCCGAGTGGCACCAGCGCCACGGGCTGCGGCGCTGAGGCGGGCGCGGCGCCGACAATCGGCGTGCGCCGGCGGCACATCCCGTGCCGCCGGCGCATTCATCCGGGTGCCGCCGCAAGGCATTCCCGCAAGAGGTCATTGATGCAACAACTCAGCCCCGAAGGCCGCCAGGCCCTAGACGACATCGCCCGCCGCCACGGCTTCAGCAGCGAGGCCGTGACGTCCATGCTGTGGTCCGTGGTGCAGGGCAACGGCTCCATGGCGCAGTTCGGCCACCCGGAGTTCGGCGGCGCCGGGCAGTGGATGCGCGGCGGCATGACCATGGTCTCCGACATGTTCAACAACGCGCTCAAGGCGCGGGTGGACGGCCTGTGCAACGAGCTCTCGGCGCTGGTGGCCAATCAACCCGGGCTGGTGCAAAGCGGCAGTTTTCAGACGCAAAGCCAGGGGTCCGGCTACGGCGGGCAGGGCGGGCAGCAGCAGTCGTCGTGGAGCGGCGGGGCGCAGCCGTCGCCCGGCGGCTTTTCCGCGTCCGGCGGCGCCAGCCTGTTCGTCCCGGCGCCGGGCGGCGGCGACTGGTGGGGGCCCAGCCTGCGCTGGCCCGACGCCACGGGCGCCCAAAACGGCGTGCGCTACGCCTACTTTTCGCAGGCGCGGCGGCTGGCCATCGAGGTCAATGGCCGCGTGACCATTTACGACACGCTGGACCACCACATCGGCGGCTTTTCTCAGCAGCAGTCCGGCAGCGGCTCGCTGAGCTTCAACAGCCAGTACGGCCTGGTGGACGTGGTCAGCCTGCCCGTGGTGTCGGTGGACGGGCAGGCGCCGGCCGCACCGGCGCCGGTTCAGGCCGCGCCCGCGGCCTGGGGGGCGCAACCGCCTTCGCCGGCGCCGGTGCAGTCACCGCTACCGTCCAACAGTGCCGCGGGCGGGCTGCCGCAGGGGCTGGACGTGTTCGCCGCCATAGACAAGCTGGCCGAGCTGCACGCCCGCGGCGTGCTCACCGTCGAGGAGTTCTCGGCCAAGAAGGCAGAGCTGCTGAGCCGGCTGTAAGCGGCTGCCCCTGCGGTGGGCCGGGTAGACCGGGTGGGCGCGGCGCAGGGCGCCCTGTGCCTTCCCGGGTGCGGAACGCCTTTTGCCCCGGGTGGTCGGTGCATTACCCGGACATCGAATCCCACGGCGTCATCGGCAACCTGCGCACCACGGCGCTGGTGTGCAGCGATGGCAGCATCGACTTCTTCTGCTTCCCGCGCTTCGACTCGGAAAGCGTCTTCCTCTCGCTGCTGGACCCGCAGCGCGGCGGGCATTTCAGCGTGCGCCCGGCGCACCAGGACATGCGCACGCGGCAGATGTATTTGCCCGATACCAATGTGCTGGTGACGAGATTCATGTCGCCGGCGGGGATGGCGGAGGTGACGGACTACATGCCCGTGTCCGAAACCGGCGCGCCGCGCAGCGCGCTGGTGCGGCGCATCCAGGGCGTGCGCGGGCGGCTGGCGCTGCGGGTGCTGTGCGCGCCCCGCTTCGACTATGCGCGCGCCCTGCTGCCGGCCCGGCTGTCGCAGGACGGTCGCTGCGCCGTCTTCGGCGACCCGGCCGCGCCCGGCCCCTTGCGGCTGCGCGCCACGGTGGAGATGGCCGTGCGCGACGGCGACGTCGATCTGCAGGTGGAGCTGGGCGCGGGCGAGGAGGTCGCCTTCGTCCTGGAGTGCGTGCAGGAGCGGCCCAGCGAAGGCCCGCTCGATGACTTCGTGCAGCGCTCCTTCCAGGACACCATCCGCTTCTGGCGCGGCTGGAGCGAGCGCTCCAGCTACCGCGGGCGCTGGCGCGAGATCGTCCAGCGCTCGGCCCTGGTGCTCAAGCTGCTGTCCTCGGCCGACCACGGCGCCATCATCGGCGCGGCCACGTTCGGTCTGCCCGAGCACGTGGGCGGCGAGCGCAACTGGGACTACCGATACTGCTGGATACGGGATGCCGCCTTCACCGTCTACGCCCTCATGCGGCTGGGCTACACGGGCGAGGCCGAGGCCTTCATCGGCTGGGCCCACGAACGCACCCTGGACCACCATGCCGGCGAGCCGCCGCAAATCCTCTACGCCGTGGACGGGCGCCACGTCGGCCAGGAGGTGGAGCTGTCGCACCTGGCCGGCTACCGCGGCTCGCGTCCGGTGCGCGTGGGCAACGCGGCGGCGGGGCAGCTTCAGCTCGACGTGTTGGGCGAGCTGGTCGATGCGCTGTACATGGCCGACCACCACGGCGTGTCCGCCTCCATCGACGTGTGGCAGGGGCTGTCGCAGCGCATCGACTGGTGGTGCGAGCACTGGGACCAGCCGGAGGAGGGCATCTGGGAAATGCGCGGGCCGCGGCGCGATTTCCTCTCCGGGCGGCTGCTGAGCTGGGTGGCGCTGGACCGCGCGCTGCGCATGGCGCGGCGCTTTGCCCGGCCCACGCCCTGGGCGCGCTGGTACCAGGCGCGCGACGCCATCGCGCTGCAAATCCTCACCGAGTTCTGGAACCCGGAGAAACAGGCCTTCGTCCAGACGCGCGGCGGCGACACGCTGGACGCAGTGGCGCTGCTCATGCCCATGGTCAAGTTCGTCAGCCCAACGGACCCGCGCTGGCTCTCCACGCTGGAGGCCATCAGGCGCGAGCTGAGCATCGACGGGCTGGTGGCGCGCTACTCCACCACCAGCGCCAGCGGCGTGGTCAACATCGACGGGCTGCAGGGCCAGGAGGGCGCCTTCACGCCTTGCTCGTTCTGGCTGGTGGAATGCCTGGCGCGCTGCGGGCGCGTGGACGAGGCGCGGCTGACCTTCGAAAAGATGCTGACCTACGCCAACCACCTGGGCCTGTACGCCGAGGAGCTGGGCCCAAGCGGCGCGCAGCTGGGCAATTTCCCGCAGGCGCTCACGCACCTGGCGCTCATCAGCGCCGCGCACGCGCTCAACCGCGCCCTGGAGGAAGGTCCCTCGACTTGGGCGCGCGAGCAGGGATGACACGCCCGGCGGCGCCGCGCCGTCCGCTTCAGGACTCGGCTGTCTGGCCCTGCGGCTGCACGGCCACGCCCAAGCCGTAGAGCGCCAGCAGGCCGATGACGTGGCCGACGGCCACGCCCGGCTCGCCGGCTTCGATGCGGCCGATGGTCTGCACGTGCACACCCAGCCGCGCCGCGGCGGCGGACTGGCCTTCGCCCGCGGCGGTGCGCGCCGTGCGGGCGGCGGCGCCCAACTCGCGTATGGCCTGCAGGGCCTGCGGGGAGATGTCGGTGGAGGTTCGCTTGCCTTGTGCCATGGGCGGGATTGTCGCCGTGCCGTGGGAGGGCTCCACGCCGGGCGGCCGCAGGGGGACGGGGCTGCGGCTTCAGCGGACGACCGCCAGCTCCATGCGCTCGCTGCCGTTGCGGTAGGTGTAGAGCGTGAGCGCACCGTTCTTGATGTCGCCCCTGGCATCGAAGGCCACCGTGCCCGTGACGCCCTTGTAGGCATTGCCGGCCAGCACGGGCAGGTATTTCGCCGGTTCGGCCGAGCCGGCCTTGGCCATGGCGTCCGCCATGGCGAGGGTGGCGTCGTAGGTGTAGGGCGAATAGATCTGCACCTCGGTGCCGAAGCGCTTCTTGTAGTCGGCCTTGAACTTGTCCAGCGCGGCGCGCTGCGAGGCGTCCACGCCGCCGGCGATGGCGCACACCACCGCGTCGTCGGCCAGCGATCCGGCGGCCAGCTTGGGCAGCTCGGCGGTGCACACGCCGTCGCCGCCCATGAGCTTGGCCTTCACGCCGAGCTGCTTCATCTGGCGCAGCATGGGGCCGGCCACGGCGTCCATGCCGCCGAAGAACACCACGTCCGGCTTGGCCGCCTTCACCGAGGTCAGGATGGCGGTGAAGTCCGTGGCCTTGTCGCTGGTGAACTCGTGCTTGGCGATGTTGGCGCCCGCGGCCTTGGCGGCCTTCTCGAATTCGGCGGCCACGCCCTGGCCGTAGGCCGTGCGGTCGTCGATCACCACCACCTTCTTGGCCTTGAGCTGCTGCACCGCGTAGCGGCCCAGCGTGCCGCCGAGCTGCGCGTCGTTGGCCACCATGCGGAAGGTGGTCTTGAAACCCTGGGCGGTGTACTTGGGGTTGGTCACCGAGGGCGCGATCTGCGGGATGCCGGCGTCGGCGTAGATGCGCGAGGCGGGAATGGCGGTGCCGGAGTTCAGGTGGCCCACCACGCCGTTGACCTTGGCGTCCACGAGCTTTTGGGCGGCGGCGGTGCCTTGCTTGGGATCGGCGGCGTCGTCCTCGGCCAGCAGCTCGAATTTCGCCTTGCGCCCGCCAATGCTCACGCCCTTGGCGTTGAGCTCGTCCAGCGCCATGCGCACGCCGTTCTCGTTGTCCTTGCCCAGGTGGGCGATGGCGCCACTGGTGGCGGCGACGTGGCCGATGCGAACGACCAGGGGCTCCTGGGCATGAGCGCTCGCGTGGGCAAGGGTTAGAGAAGCGGCAAGGGCGGTGGCGGGGATGACGGGGTTCATGCGGGCGGGCGGTGAATCGGTACAGGGTGCGGAAGCCGCAAATGCTGTCATGTATTCAGCACACTGTCGAATGCCGATAAAGTGGGCCGTCATGCCTGGAAGGTATGAAGCTACGGCGTGATGGGACGAAAAAGCGTCGCGACCGTGGCTGCTCACGCCCACAGGGCTTCAAAGCACTGCAATCACTCTTATGTCAATTTTGGTGCGTGCTCAATCGGGCGTTGGCCGCTTGCCGACGGGCCCTGCGTGGCCCGCCGGTCCGCCAAACGCCTTCAGCGCGTGGCGACGTTGAGCAGTTCGACTTCGAAGGTCAGCGTGCTGTTGCCGGGAATGACGCCGGGGATGCCTTGGGCGCCGTAGGCCGTGTTGGCCGGGCACGTGAGCTTGGCCTTGCCGCCCACCTTCATTTGCTGAAGGCCTTCGGTCCAGCACGGGATGACGCGGTTGAGCGGGAACGTGGTGGGCTGGCCGCGCTTGAAGGAGCTATCGAACTCCTTGCCGTCGGCCAGCGTGCCGCGGTAGTGCACCTGCACCACGCTGGAGGCGGTGGGCTGCGCGCCCTGGCCCTGGACGGTGTGCTCCACGATCACGCCGGAAGGCAGCTTCTGCGTTTCAACCGGGGCCTGGGCCTGGGCTTGGGCGCCGGCCAGCGAGAACAGGACGGCAGCGAGGGAAACAATCGACTTCATGTCTGTGGAGCACGGAGAGTTGCGCAAGGCGCGCAGTGTCGCCGCTTTTGGGCCCGTGCCGCCGCGCCCCGCGAGGCCTCCTCAGGCGTGGCCCGGCGCGTAGCTGAAGCCGCCGCCGCGTTCCTGCTCCAGGCGGGTTTCCTCCATGAGGTCTTCCTGCACCGGGTCGGGGGCGCCGCCGCGGCGCAGATGTTCCTCGTACCAGGCCGTGATGAGCGCGCACACGATGGGCTCGGGGCCCTGGACCATCTCCTCGATGTCAAAGCCGCTGGCCTGGCAGATCGCTTCAATGGGATGCGGATCGAAGATCACCGCGCCGTCACGGATGTCCCGCGACAGGCGCAAGTCCTCGAAGTTGATGCCGTCCGGAATGGTTGCCTGTAGTTGAATCAAGCTGCCTCCTCTGGATCCCGTCAAGGGCTGAACCATTGTGACCGACTCCACCGCGGGCTGGGCGGGCTGTACCGGGATGAGACAGTCTGGCCACACTGGCAGGCGGTGTGCCCGCGCCGTCAGCGATCCTTGGTCACGGGCGGGTCACTGGCCGCCCTGGCGCGGGGCCGGGTCGCGGATTTCGCGCACCTCGGCCTCTATCACCTCGCCACCGTGGGGCTCTCCGCGGCCACGCCAAGCCGCCGTGCCGGTGCTGCCGGCAAAACCGGAGCCGCCGCCGGGCATGCGCTCCGGCCAGTTGAAGCGCACACCGGCCTGGCGCAGGCGGCGCCTGGCCACCAGCGCCAGCACCACCACCATGGCAGCGCCCACCAGGGCTGCCACGAGCGTGAAGGCCATCATGAACAGGCCCGCCACGCCCAGGGCCAGGGTGCGCAGCATCGCCGCCGGGGCGGCCAGGGCGCGCGCCCACCAGGGAGCGCGCGTGGAGTAAGGCAGTTGCATCAGGAGATTTCCGTCGTGTGGCTCAAAGGCCCGCCGCCCTCAATCGTCGCTGCCGCTGGTGATGCCCAGCAGGGCCAGCAAGGACTGGAAGACGTTGAACAGGCTCAGGTACACACCCAAGGTGGCGGTGATGTAGTTGGTTTCCAGGCCGTCCCGCACGCGCTTGAGGTCATGCAGGATGAAGGCCGAGAAGATACCAATGGCCATCACGGACAGCGTGATCATCAGCGCGCTGGACTGGATGAAGATGTTGGCGATGCCCGCCACCATCAGCATCACGGCGCCGATGAACAGCCACTTGCCCATGGACGTGAGGTCGCGCTTGATTACCGTGGACAGCGTGGCCATGCCCAGGAAGATCGCGCCCGTGCCGGCAAAGGCCGTCATCACCAGGCCTGCGCCGTTGGCCAGGCCCAGCACCGTGCCCACCAGGCGCGACAGCATCAGGCCCATGAAGAAGGTGAAGGCCAGCAGCACCGGCACGCCGGCGGCCGAGTCCTTGGTCTTCTCGATGGCGAACATGAAGCCGAAGGCGCCCGCCAGGAACACCACCAGCCCCACCATGGGCGACATCGCGCTGGACAAGCCCGTGGCGATGCCCAGCCACGCGCCGGCCACCGTCGGCACCATGGACAGCGCGAGCAACCAGTACGTGTTGCGCAGCACGCGCTGCTGCTGCGCAGCCACGGCCGACGACGAGGCGGCGCGGGCGTTGATGTCGATGTGCTGAAGGTTCATAGAAGCTCCCAAGACTCGCTGGCCGCCCCGCAGCGAGGGCTGCGGACCGTGGCGGCCATACGTAATCTAAGGACGCTCATCCATCGAAACAATCAGAAGGTTGCGATGGATTTGATCGAAAAAACCTGTGTATCACCAAACTGCCTGCCCTGGGTGCACCGGTGGTCCTCCAAACTGCGCACAAAACGGGGCAGCTGACCCGATTGATCAGGTTTTTTCGAGTTTTCGGTATAAAACATTCGAATTTACCTGAAGGCAGCGGCTGCCTACATTGCTTGGGCCGCGGCAACCGTGCCGCGGTCCAAGCGCCTCAAGCGCCTCAAGCAACCATGAAAGGGACAGCACCATGCCGCACGACGACATCAACGCGACCCGCGCTCCCGCGTCCAACAGCCCGCAGGCTGCCGCCCGCCTGGTGGCGCTGGCGCTGATCGCCAACGGCGAGATCAAGCCGCAGGAGTGGAGCGCGCTGCACGAGCTGCACGCCCGCGAGGAGCTGGGCCTGGCCGAACAGGACTGGCACGGGGTGCTGCGCGAGCTCTGCCAGGAGCTGCTGGCCTGCACCAACGAGGCCGGCAACTGCCTGGTGGACGCCCACACGTTGCGGCGCTGGCTCTGCGACATCGACGACCCGGCGTTGCAGCAGCGGGTCATGCGCCTGGCCGCCGCCGTGATTGACGCCGACGGCCACGTCGATGCCGGCGAGTCCTTCGTCCTGCGCGGCATGCTGGCGCAGTGGGAGCTGCCCCAGCAGGCGCAGTCCGACGTGGAGCCCCTGCTCTACGGCCTGGACTTCCAGGTGCTGCCGCGCCGCGCGGCCGCTGCGCCGGCCTGACGGCGCCGGCCTTCCCGCTGCGCTTGCGCCCGCGGCTTGCGGGCGCAAGCGCACTCACCCGCCGGACTTTTTCGCGCCCAACGGCGCCCGGCAGACGAAACTGGCCCGCGGCATGCGGGCCGTCCGGCCTACGCAGCCGTCCATAACCACAAAAACCAGCCATGCATGCCCTGCCCCTGGCCATTGTCCTGCCCCTGCTGCTGGGGCCCTTGTGTGCTTGGGCCGGCCCCACTTCCGCCGCGGGCAAGGGGCGCGCGGCTTGGCTGGCGGCGACGCTCACCGCCGCCGCGCTGGCGCTGCTGCTGTCCCAGGCCGGCGCCGTGTTCGGCGGCGCTGCGCCACGCTGGCAATGGCCCTGGGTGCCGGCGCTGGGCCTGAACCTCAGCCTGCGCCTGGATGGTCTTGCGCTGATGTTCGGCGCGCTCATCACGGGCATGGGGCTGCTGGTCATCCTCTACGCGGCCTACTACCTCTCGGCGCAGGACCCGCCGGGCAAGCTCTACGCGCTGCTCATGCTCTTCATGGCCGCTATGTTGGGTGTGGTGCTGGCGGACAACCTGCTGCTGCTGGTAGTGTTCTGGGAGCTGACCAGCCTGTCGTCCTTCCTGCTGGTGGGCTACTGGCGGCAGCGCGCCGAGGCTCGTGCCGGGGCGCGCATGGCGCTCACCGTCACCGGCGCGGGCGGGCTGGCGCTGCTGGCCGGCGTCGTCCTGCTGGGCCAGATGGCGGGCACGTATGAAATTTCGGAGCTGGCGGCGCGGCGCGACGTGATCGTGGGCGACGCGCGCTACCCGCTGGCGCTGGCGCTCATCCTGCTGGGCTGCTTCACCAAGAGCGCGCAGTGGCCGTTTCACTTCTGGCTCCCCGAGGCCATGGCGGCGCCCACGCCCGTGTCGGCCTATCTGCACTCGGCCACCATGGTCAAGGCCGGCATCTTCCTGCTCATGCGGTTGTACCCGGCGTTGGGCGGCACGCTGCTGTTCGAGGCCACCGTGGCGGCCATTGGGCTGCTGACCATGGTGTTTGCCGCCTACGTCGCCGTGTTCCGGCACGACCTCAAGGGGCTGCTGGCCTACTCCACCATCAGCCACCTGGGGCTGATCACCTTTCTCATCGGCCTGAGCAGCCCGCTCTCCGCCGTGGCGGCCGTGTTCCACGTGCTCAACCACGCCACGTTCAAGGCATCGCTCTTCATGACCGCCGGGATCATCGACCACGAGACCGGCACCCGCGACATGCGCCGCTTGGGCGGCCTGCTGCCGCTGCTGCCCTGGACCGCCACGCTGGCCATGGTCGCTGCCGCCGCCATGGCCGGCGTGCCGCTGGCCAACGGCTTCATTTCCAAGGAGATGTTCTTTGCCGAGGCCGCCGACCTGGCCGCCCTGCCCGGCTGGGGGCTGCTGGTGCCGCTGGCGGCCACTCTGGGCGGTGTCTGCTCGGTGGCCTATTCGCTGCGCTTCGTCCACGACGTGTTCTTCAACGGCCCGCCCAAGGAGCTACCGAATCCGCACCCGCACGAGCCGCCGCTGTTCATGAAGCTGCCCGTGGCGCTGCTGGTGGCGGTGTGCGTGCTGGTGGGCGTGTGGCCGGGACTGCTGGCACCGCTGGTGCAGGTCGCGGCCGCCGCGGTGCTGGGCGCGCCGCCCCCCGAATTCCACCTGGCCCTCTGGCACGGCTTCAATCTGCCGCTGCTCATGAGCGGCATCGCGCTGGCCGGCGGCGTGCTCCTGTATTTCCTGCTGCTGCGCCGGTTCGACCTGCACCTGAACCACCCGCGCGGCTGGACCGGGCGGCTGGTGTTCACGCGCGTGGTGGAGCGGCTTTTCGCCGCCTGCGCCTGGCTGATCGCCCGGCTCGAAAACGGCTCGCTGCAGCGCTACGTGGCCTGGCTGATGGGCTCGGCCATCGTCCTGGCGGCGTTGCCTTTCCTGGCGACTGAAGGCGTCTCAGCCGGCTCGCGCCCTCGCCTGGACGCGCCGCTGCCGGCCCTCGTGGCGTGGCTGCTGCTCATCGCCGCGGGCGCCGCCCTGCTGCGTGGCCACCGCGACCGGCTGCTGGCCGTGGTGCTGGTAGGCGTGATCGGCCTGGTGACGGCGCTGGCCTTTCTCGCCCTGTCGGCGCCGGACCTCGCGCTGACGCAACTCGCCGTGGAGCTCGTTTCCACCGTGCTGCTGCTCATGGGGCTGGCGCTGCTGCCGCGCTGGTCGCCGCGCGAGTCCGGCCGGGCGCGGCAGCTGCGCGATGCCGTGCTGGCCGGCACCGGGGGTTTGGGCGTGGGCTTGCTGGCCTGGCTGATGCTCACGCGCGACCACGCCTCCATCGCCTGGTATTTCCTGGCCCAGGCCGTGCCTGGCGGCGGCGGCACCAATGCGGTGAACGTCATCCTGGTGGACTTCCGCGGCTACGACACCTGGGGTGAGATCACCGTGCTGGCCGTGGCCGCCGTGGGCGTGCTGGCGCTGCTCCAGGGTTTCCATGTTCAACGCCCGCCCAAGGACGCCGCAGGCCGCGCCTGGAGTTTCAGTCACCCCCCGCTGCTGCTGCGCAGCGCCGCGCGGCTGGTGCTGCCGCTGGCCTTGGTGGTGAGCGTGTATCTCTTCTGGCGTGGCCACAACCTGCCCGGCGGCGGCTTTGTTGCGGGACTGGTGACGGCGGTGGCGCTGGTGCTGCAGTACATGGCGCGGGGCCAGACGCGTGCCGAAGCGCTGCTGGACGCCGCGGGCGGTGCGCGCTACGTGCGATGGATCGCCCTGGGCCTGGCCATCGCCGGGCTCACGGGCGCGGGCGCCTTGGTTTTGGGAGCGCCCTTCCTCACCAGCGCCCACGGCCATCCGCACGTGCCGCTGCTGGGCGAGCTGCCCCTGGCCACTGCTTCGCTCTTCGACCTGGGCGTCTACGTCACCGTGGTCGGCGCGACGCTGCTGACCCTGTCCGTGCTGGGTGCGGCCAGCCGGGAGCGCACGCCATGAACGTCTCCATGGAATTCCTGCTGGCCAGCGGCATAGGCTGGATCACCTGCTGCGGCCTGTGGCTGCTGCTGCGCGGGCGCAGTTTCACGGTGGTGCTGGGCCTGACGCTGCTGGGTTACGCGGTGAACCTTTTCATCTTTGCGAGCGGGCGGCTGTGGCGCGACGCGGCGCCCATCCTGCAAGGCGCCGGCTCCGTTGCCGACCCGCTGCCGCAGGCGCTGGTGCTCACGGCCATCGTCATCGGCTTTGCCACCACGGGGTTAGTGATCGAGCTGGCGCTGCGCAGCCGCCACGACAACGGCAGCGACCATGTGGACGGGCGGGAGCCCGGCGTCGGCGCCGAGCGCAAGGAGCGGCCATGAGCTGGACGGCCCACCTGCCCATCCTGCCCGTGCTGCTGCCCGCGGCCACCGCCGTCGCGCTGCTGGCGCTGGGCGATGCGCGACGGCGTGCCTCGCGCTCACTCTCGCTGTCGTCCACCGCGCTTGGGCTGCTGCTGGCACTGGCGCTGCTGCGGCAGGCCGACGGCGGCGCGCTGCTGGTGTACCGCTTGGGCGACTGGCCCGCGCCCTTCGGCATCGCGCTGGTGGCGGACCGGCTCTCGGCGCTGATGGTGCTGCTCACCTCCGCCGTGGCGCTGCCCGTTGTGCTTTACGCCGCCACGGCGGGTGCGCCGGCCTGGGACGCGCGCGGGCGCCACTTCCACGCCCTGTTCCAGTTCCAGCTCATGGGGCTCAACGGCGCCTTCGTCACGGGCGACCTGTTCAACCTCTTCGTGTTCTTCGAGGTGCTGCTCATCGCCAGCTACGTGCTCATGCTGCACGGCCTTGGGCGCGAGCGGCTGCGCGCCGGGCTGCACTACGTGGTGCTCAACCTGGCGGCTTCGGCCTTGTTCCTGCTGGGCTTGGCGCTGGTCTATGCCGCCGCGGGCACGCTCAACCTGGCCGACCTGGCGCTGCGCGCGCCGCAGGTGGCGGGCACCGACGCGCGGCTGCTGCAGGCGGGCGCGCTGCTGCTGCTGGTGGTGTTCGCGTTCAAGGCGGCGCTGGTGCCACTGTCGCTGTGGCTGCCGGCCACCTACTCGGCCGCCGGCGCGCCGGTGGCGGCGCTGTTCGCGCTCATGACCAAGGTGGGCGTGTACGCGATCTGGCGTGTGCACGGCGTGGTCTTCGGCGCCGGTGCGGACGGCGCAAGCGGCGCGAGTGGTGCCCATGCCCTGGCACAGCCGCTGCTGCTGCCCCTGGCGCTGCTGAGCTGCCTGCTGGGCGTGGCGGGCGCGATGGCGGCGCGCACGCTGGCGCGGCTGGTGGCGTGGCTCAACGTGGCGTCGGTGGGGACCGTCCTGGCCGGGCTGGGCCTCTACGGTGCCGCGGCCTGGGGCGCGGCGCTGTTCTACCTGCCGGGCAGCACGCTGGTGGTGGCGCTGCTGTTCCTGCTGGCCGACGTGGTGGGACAGCGCCGCGGCGAGGCGGGCGACGCGCTGGAGCCTGTGCCCGCCGTGCGGCAGCCGGCCTGGCTCGGCGGGCTGTTCCTGTTGGGTGCGGTGTCCATTGCCGGCTTGCCGCCGCTGCCGGGCTTCCTGGGCAAGGTGCTCCTGCTGCAGGCCGCTGCCGGCCACCCGGCCGCCGCGGCGGTGTGGGCCGTGCTGCTGCTCATGGGCTCAGGGGCGCTGATCGCGCTGGCCCGCGCCGGCAGCGTGCTGTTCTGGCAGGCGCAGGAGCCGCCCGCGCCTGCCCGGCCGTCACCGCCGTTCCCGTTGCCGGGCGCGGCGCTGGCGGCCGTGCTGCTGCTGGCCGCGGCGGGCGTGGCCTTGAGCGTGGCGGCGGCACCGGTGCAGCGCTACGCGCGCGCGGCGGCCGAGCAACTGGTGGACGTGGGCGGCTACGCACAGGCCGTGCTGCCGCAAGCCGGCGGCGCGCAGCCGCACAGCACGCGGCCCTACACCGGGCGGGTGGAAGGAGCCCAACCATGAAGCGCTGGCTGCCGCACCCCGTGCTCTCCGCGCTGCTGGCGGCCGTGTGGCTGCTGTTGCAGCAAAGCCTGGCGTTGCCGCAACTGCTCACGGCCGCGGCGCTGGCGCTGCTCGTCCCGCGGCTGCTGCACGGCTTTTTGGGCGAGCCGCTGCGCCTGCGGCGCTGGACCGTGGCGCTGCGCCTGGCCGCAGTGCTGCTGTGGGACATCGTGGTGGCCAACGTGACGGTGGCGCGGCTGGCGCTGTCGCCTCGCGCGCGGCCCAAGCCGGCCTGGGTGCGCGTGCCGCTGCGGCTGCGCCATCCGGGCGGGCTGTCGCTGCTGGCCGGCATGGTGACCATGACGCCGGGCACGGTGTCCTGCGTGGTGGACGAGGCGCGGGGCGAATTGCTGGTGCACGCGCTGGACTGCTTGGATGCGCCGGCGTTGGCTGCCGACATCCAGGCGCGCTACGAGGCGCCGCTGCGGGAGATCTTCGAATGAGTCTGAACGTGCTGGACTGGGCGCTGAACATCGCCCTCGCCGCCGTGGCGCTGGCCATGCTGGCCTGCGGCTGGCGCCTGTTGCGCGGGCCGACGCTGCCGGACCGCATCCTGGCGCTGGACACGCTCACCATCAACGCGGTGGCGCTGGCCGTGCTCTACGGCCTCCAGGCGGGCTCGGCGCTGGCCTTCGAGGCCGCGCTCATCGTGGCGCTGCTGGGCTTCGTTTCGACGGTGGCGCTGGCGCGCTTCGTCACCCGCGGCGACGTGATGGAGTGATGGCGATGGCGACGCTGGATCTGCCCTTGTGGGCTCAATGGCTGGCTGCCGCGCTGCTGGTGCTGGGCGGCGGCTTTACCTTGGTGGGCGCGCTGGGCCTGCTGCGCTTTGGCGACTTCTTCATGCGGCTGCACGCGCCTACCAAGGCCACGACCTTGGGCGTGGGCGGCGTGTTGCTGGCCAGCATGGTGCTCGGTTGGGCGCGGGGGCAGCCGGCGCTGCACGAGCTGCTCATTGCCCTGTTCCTTTTCATCACCGCGCCGGTGTCGGCCCAGCTCATGGCGCTGGCGGCGCTGCACCTGCAAGTGGCGTCAAAGGCCGTTCTGCCGCAGCCGCTGGACAGGGACTGAACGCGCAGCCCCAGAGCGGGCCGGCCGCCTGCCGTTCAAGCCGCCTGGCGCCGGCGCGCCGGCGCCATGGCATCGGCCTGGTCGGCAGCCTGGAAAAACTCGTTGCGCGCGGTCTGGGTGATGGCCACCACGCAGGGATGGGTGATGCGGCGCTCGACGGAGATGGCAAAGAAATCCTCTTCCACGCCTTCGGCCACCCCCACGCGCTGCACGCCGAACTGGGCTTCCACCTCGTCGGCGATCACGCCCGGTGCGGCAAAAAAACCAATGCTGCGGCGGCCGAACTCCTGGATGAGCGCGCTGTCATCGAACTCGCCCACCACGCGCGGGCGCACACCCTGGCTCTGGAACCACGCCCGCAGCCGCTGGCCCACGGCCGAGTCTTCGCCCGGCATGAGCACCGGGGCGCCGTCCAGGCAGCCCGGAAAGTCGCCCGCGTGTTTCAAGCGCAGCGCCGCCGAGGCGAAGAACTGCAGGCCTGAGCTGCCCAAGCGGTGGCTGAAGGCGCGCACGCTCACCGACGAAGGAATGGGGGCGTCGGCGATGACGAGGTCCAGCTTGTGCAGCGCGAGCTCCGCCAGCAACTGCTCCAGCTTCCACTCCCGGCAGACGATGCGCACATCCTCCACCGCGAAGGCCGGCTCCACCAGGTGGTAGGCGATGGCCTTGGGCACGGCGTCGGCCACGCCCACGCGGAATTCCAGCGCCCGCCCGCGCGTGGTGCGCTCGCGCACCGCGGCTTCCAGCTCCGCGCCCATGGCGAAGATGTCCTTGGCGTAGTCCAGCACCATGCGCCCGGTGTCGGTGAGCACGAGCCGGCGCCCGCTGCGCGCGAACAGCGGACTGCCCAAGCGGTCTTCCAGAAGCTGGATCTGGCCGCTGACCGTCTGCGGCGTCAGGTGCAGCAGCTCGCTGGCGCGGGCCACGCTGCCCGCCTCGGCCACCTGCAGGAAGTAGTGGAGGTGCTTGTAGTTCATGAATCCATCATCAGACTTTTCCTACATGCAAGCCCGGTTTAATCGGATTTACGTGAACTTTTCCGCTCTGTAGAGTCTCTCCATCACCATTGACTTCCCTGTTGAGCCTGCTGAATGGAAATCCGAGTGCATGCCGCCTGTGCCCGCGCCGCCGCGCTGGCGGACCACGCCCGCCGTCGCATCCAGTACGTGCTGCGCGCGCGCGAGCACCAAGTGGAGAGCATCGACGTGCGCGTGGGCGACACGCGCAGCCGCCGCGGCCAGCAAGACGGCTACTGCAAGATCCAGCTGAAACTGGCGCATGCCGGCGTCACCACCGTGGTGGACATCGGCAAAGACCTGTACGAAGCCATTGACCGCGCCGTGGACCGAGCTGCCCGCATGGCGATGGAGCGCTTGGCTGGTGCTCGGCCGGCGGCGCTGGCGGCTTGAGCGCTTTGAATTGGACATCAAGTTGGGCGCGCAAGACGCTTGGCCGCTCATCTTGATTTGACGGCGCGGCGCTTGCCAAGCGGCGCCACCGCGGCAGTGACTGTCCAGGCTCAACCGCCGGACTTCTTTCCCCGCTTTTCCTGTGCCAGCCGCTCGCGCAGGCTTTGGGCCGCCGGACGCATGGGCGTGCGGTGCGCCGTCCAGCCGCCTTGCCAACCCGGCACCAGGGCACGCAGCCTCCCACCGGCGCGCACTGCGCTGCCGTAGACGAGCGGGTGCTCGTTGAGCCAGGCCCAGGTTTGCCAGGCGAGCGCTTCCTTCCAGTCCTTGGCGCTGGCCTGGCCGGCCAGCGGCGCGTGGCCGGCGTGCGGCTCGTGCTTGGCGGCGTGGCGCAGTTGCATGAGCAACTCCGGAATCGGGATGCCCACCGGGCACACCTCAGCGCAGGCACCGCACAGGCTGCTGGCGGTGGGCAGGTCCTGCGTCGGCTCCAGGCCCAGCAGATGCGGCGAGATGATGGAGCCGATGGGGCCCGGATAGGTGGTGCCGTAGGCCAGGCCGCCGATGCGCGCATAGACCGGGCAGTGGTTCATGCAGGCGCCGCAGCGGATGCATTGCAGCGTCGGGCGGAAGTCGGCATCGCGGTAGGCCTGGCTGCGGCCGTTGTCCAGCAGGATCAGGTGCTGCTCGCGCGGGCCGTCCAGCTCTCCCTCGCGGCGCGGGCCGCTGATGGCATTGAAGTAGGTCGTCACCGCCTGCCCCGTGGCCGAGCGCGTGAGCAGGCTGAAGAGGGGCAGCACGTGCTCCCAGCGCTCCACCACCTTCTCTATGCCGGTGATGGCGATGTGCACGTCCGGCACCGTGGTGCACATGCGGCCGTTGCCCTCGTTTTCCACCAGCACCAGCGTGCCGGTGTCGGCTACCATGAAGTTCACGCCGGAAACACCGATCTTCGCGTCGCGAAATTCGTTGCGCAGCACACAGCGGCCAATGGCGATGAGCTCGTCCACGTCCTCGGTGTAAGGCGTCTCGGGGATGCGCTCGTTGAACAGCGCGGCGATCTGCTCCTTGGTCTTGTGAATGGCTGGCATGATGATGTGGCTGGGCCGCTCGCCGGCGAGCTGGACGATGTACTCGCCCATGTCCGACTCCAGGCAGCTCACGCCCTGCTCGGCCATGCGGTGGTTCAGCTCGATCTCCTCGCTGACCATGGACTTGCCCTTGATCATCCGGTCCGCGCCATGTGCGCGCGCCAGCGCCAGGAAGATGGCGTTGGCCTCGTCCGGCGTGGACGCCCAATGCACCTTCACGCCGCGCTCGGTCAGGCGCTGCTCCAGCCGCTCCAGCAGGTCCGGCAACTTCGACAGGCTGTAGCGGCGAATGGCTTCGCCGACGTGGCGCAGCGCGTCGAAGCTTGCGTGGTCACCGAAATGGGACGCGCGCTTGGCCTGCAGGAAGTCCATCGCGCTTCTGAAACTGCGGCGCAAGTGGGCGTCGTCCACGGCCTCGCGCGTGCGGGTTTTGAATGCACGCGGGTCCACGAAGTGCATGGGGGCTTCGGCAGCAGCGGTGGGCGCGTCGGCGGGCATGCGGCTGGCGCTCATTGCGGCTCCTTGGCGACGTGCAAATCGTTGACGAGGACAATGACCAACTCCTTGGGCCCGTGGGCGCCAAAGGCCAGCACCTGCTGTATGTCGGCCGTCTTGGATGGGCCGGTGACCAGCAGCAAGTTGGTGGGCATGTCGCTTTGCTGCGACGTGACGGCCGCCATGGCCGCCGGCAAGCCCGGGTAGAGGCGGCTGGCGTGCAGCACCGCCACGTGCAGCGGCGGCACCAGCGACAGCGTGCGCGGCTCGGCCGAGTTGGGCCGCAGGATGAGCGTGCCCGTGTCGGCAATGCCGGCTTCAGCGGCGGTGATGCCGGCGTCCACGGCATCGAACAGCTCGGCCTTCCACTGCTGCAGAGGGGCGTCGAAGCGGCGCACGTGCAGCCCGTCCAACGCGGTGTCCAGCCCCGGCTGCAGCGGGCTGGCCGCACCCACGGCCACGCGCGTGCAGCCGCGCTGCGCCAGTGCCTGGCGCACGACGCGCGGCCAGCCGGTTTCATTGGCATGCAGCACTTCGGCACGCCAGCTCTTGGCGGCGGCTTCAAAAGGTGCGATGAGCGTGGCCGGGTCCACGCGAGGGCCGCGACTGCCGCGCCCGTAGGGGCCATCCAGGTAAGGCGACAAATCCGGCGCCGGCTGCGCCGTGGCCGGCGCCGATGCGCGCAACGCGCCCAGGATCGCGGCACGTGCGCCGCGGGTATCAGGAAAATTCATTGCCAGCTGCTCCGCCGCGTCAATCCGTGACTTGTTGGGCCGCATCGGCGGCCCCCAGGCGTTCGCGTACGAAGCTGGCCAGGTGCACGCAGCGCGGCAGTCGCTCGCCCGTGGCGCGGCGTTTTTCGGCGGCGTGGTGCAGGTTGAGCAGGCAACCGCAATCGGCGCTCACCAGCACGTAGGCGCCGCAGTCGCGGATGCTGTTGAGCTTGTCGTGGACCATGGCGCCGGAGATGGCGGGATGGCGCGCCGAGAAGGTGCCGCCAAAGCCGCAGCACTCGGCCACGCGCGCCTGCTCGACGATTTCCACGCCCGGCAGCGCGCACAGCAGTGCCTGGCTGGGCTCATGCGTGCCCATCTCGCGTCGAGCCGAGCAGGAGGTGTGCAGCGCCACTTTCAAGCTCAAAGGCGCGGCGGTGGCGGCAACATCAGCGGGTGCCACCTCGGCCAGGCCCAGCACGTCGCGCGCAAAGGCGCTGAACTCCACCACCCGCTGCGCGACGGCTTGGGCGCGCGCGGCCAGGGCCGCATCGTCGGCAAACAGGCGCGGCCAGTGGTGGACCATCATTCCCGCGCACGAGCCGGACGGGACGACGATGGGCCAGGGCTCGGGGAACAACTCCAACTGCGCCAGCGCCACGCGGCGGGCCTCGTCGGTGTAGCCGCTGGTGTAGGCCGGCTGCCCGCAGCAGCTCTGGGCCTGGGGGAAATCCACTTCCACGCCGGCGCCGCGCAGCAGAGCGATGGCATCCATCCCGGCCTGTGGCGCCATCACATCGATCAAGCAAGTGGAAAAGAAGTAGACCCGCTGCGGTCGGGATTGCCCTGGCGGCATGCTGCTGTACATCGAAACCCCTCTTCATTGCCGTAACGGCCTGTTTCTCGGCGCGCTTGCGGCTTACAACCCATGGCCGCTGCCCAAAGACCGCGACCTGGCGCACTGCACCCCCCGGAATGCGGTAGCCGGCGCCAGTGTAGAAGCGGCGAGCTGCCATACCGCCAATGGCCCACCGTCTCGCTGCCCCAAGGGTTTGGACAAAATTTCGGCGGTAGATACAAGTCGCAACATTATTCGCTGCGTATCTATTTTGAAACGATGGCGCTAGCTTGTTGCAGGAACCCCTGTTTGCGGGTTCGCACAGCATGTGATTTCGGGACAAAAATTCACACACACAGAGGTTGTCAGTTCAAAACCTCGGGGGAGAAAAACAGAGCGTCCTGAGCTATTGCACATCCCGTGCAGGCTCCATAGAGGGATCCAGCAATACCGGATTTGAGGGGCACACCTGCCGTAACCAAACGATACTTAAGTTTCGGCTTGTGTGATTATTCGTTGGCATTTTCATTCAACAGCCCGCCTTTTGCAGTGCGGCTGCTGCTTGCACGTGCCCAAACAAAAGGCAAACGTCCATGCCCATCAGCGAAAACGTCAAGCTTGGCCAAAAGGTGAAAATATTCCAGCCAACGCTGGTAAATCTATACGGCTGTAGCATTGGCGACGAAACAAAAATAGGCGCCTTCGTCGAAATACAAAAGAATGTCACTGTGGGCGCACGCTGCAAAATTTCCTCCCACACCTTTGTTTGCGAAGGCGTGGATATCGAGGAAGAAGTGTTCATAGGCCACGGGGTCATGTTTACCAATGACATATATCCCCGCGCCACCAATCCTGACGGCGGTTTGCAGACCGAAGCCGACTGGAAAGTCGAGCCCACCTATATCAAGCGCGGTGCCTCCATAGGCAGCAATGCCACCATTGTCGCGGGCATCACCATTGGAGAAGGGGCCTTGGTGGGGGCCGGAGCCGTGGTGACCAAGGACGTACGCCCCTATGCCATCGTGGCGGGCGTTCCGGCCCGCGTCGTCGGCGACACGCGCGAAGTCAAGAAAAAATAAATACGGCGAAACTAAGTATTTCGTTGTCGACCGCTTCAACTGCAAACCCTTGGGCAAACTGAATGGCGTTCTCATGCATGCGCTGTCCAATCTGGGGTCATCGTTCACACTGACGGGGAAATCAACATGATCAATATTGGTGTCATTGGGTATGGGTATTGGGGGCCCAACCTGGTCCGCAATTTTGCGGAAACGCCAGGGCTCAATGTCGCATCGGTGTCCGACCTGGACCCAGCCAAGCTGGAAATTGTTCGCAAGCGCCACGCCTGCAATACGACAACCAATTTCAGAGACCTGTTGGACGATACGTCCATTGATGCCATCGCCATCGCCACGCCGGTCAATACGCATTACGACCTCGCCATGGCGGCACTCAAGGCCGGCAAGCACGTTTGGCTGGAAAAGCCGATGACGGAGACTTCCGAACAGGCGCGCCGCCTGGTGGAGGAAGCGGACAAGCGAAATCTCACGCTGATCGTCGACCACACGTTCATCTACACCGGTGCGGTGCGCAAGATGGGCGAAATCATTCGCGCTGGCGAACTGGGCAAGATTTATTACTACGACTCGGTGCGCGTGAATCTGGGACTTTTCCAGCGCGACGTGAGCGTGATTTCCGATCTCGCCGTGCACGACTTTTCCATCTTGGACTATCTGCTTGGCGAGCATCCCGTGGCCGTGACGGCCAGCGGCATGAACCACTTCCCCGGCACGCCGGAAAACCTGGCCTACGTCACGCTGTTCTACGACTCCGGAACCATTGCCCACGCCAACGTGAGCTGGCTGGCGCCAGTGAAGGTCAGGCAAATCCTGATCGGCGGCAGCAACAAGATGATCACCTACGACGATCTGGAGCCCAGCGAAAAGATCAAGGTCTACGACAAGGGCGTGAGCTTCACAGATGACCCCCACCAGATCCGCGAAATGCGCATCGGCTACCGCACCGGTGACATGTGGGCGCCCAAGCTCGCGGTGTCCGAGGCTCTGCGGGTCGAGAGCGAGCATTTCGTTGACTGCATCAACAACAAGCGCGCGCCCATGACGGATGGACGCTTGGGCGTGCGCGTCGTTGAACTGATCGAGGCCGCCAACCGCTCCATGCGTTGCCGCGGCGACACCGTCACCATCCCGAAGCGAGGCTGAACACCATGGTTCCTTTTGTCGATCTCAAGGCGCAATACCGTTCCATCAAGGACGAAGTCAACGCAGCCATCCTGGGCGTCATCGAGCGCTGCGAATTCACGCTGGGCAGCGAGGTCGCCGCCTTCGAAAAGGAATTCGCGGCCTATTGCCAGGTCGAACATGGCATAGGCGTGAACACGGGCACGAGTGCGCTGCACCTGGCCTTGCTCGCCGCCGGCGTGGGCCCGGGCGATGAAGTCATCACCGTGCCCTTCACCTTCGTGGCCACGGTCTCAGCCATCGACTACACGGGCGCCAAGCCGGTGTTCGTGGACATCGATCCCAAGACCTTCACGATGGACGTCAACGCCATCGAGGCGGCCATCACCGACAAGACCAAGGCCATCATCCCGGTGCACCTGTACGGCCAGACGGCCGACATGGACCCCATCCTGGAAATCGCCCGCAAGCGCGGCCTGGTCGTGATCGAGGACGCCTGCCAAGCCCATGGCGCCGAGTACAAGGGACGCCGCGCCGGCAGCATGGGCCACATGGGCTGCTTCAGCTTCTATCCCGGCAAGAACCTGGGTGCCTACGGCGAAGGCGGCATGGTGGTGACCAACAGCCCCGACTTCACCCGCACCATCCGCATGCTGCGCGACTGGGGCGCCGAGAAGAAGTACCAGCATGTGCTCAAGGGCTACAACTTCCGCCTCGAAGGCATACAGGGTGCGGTGCTGCGCGTGAAGCTCAAATATCTGGAGGCCTGGACGGAAGCCCGTCGCGCCGCGGCCGCCCGCTACGACCAGTGGTTTGCCGACAGCAACGTGCCCACGCCTTACGTGCGCCCGGATGCGCGCCACGTCTACCACCTCTATGCCATCCGCACGCAGCACCGCCAGGCCTGGCAGGACACGCTGCTGGCCCAGGGCATTCAAACGGGCATCCACTACCCCACGCCGGTGCACCTGCTGCCTGCCTTCGCGGATCTGGGCTACGAAGCCGGGCAGTTCCCGCATGCGGAAGCCGCCGCGCGCGAGGTGCTGTCGCTGCCCATGTTCCCCGAGCTGACGGCAGCCCAAGGCGAGCAGGTGGCGCAGGCGGTGCTGGCCCTGGCCTCGTCGGCGGACGCGCCGGCCGATGCGCCCGCAGCCACCGTGGCCTGAAAAGGAGTGATCACGATGGCCACCGAGTCCACCGCGGAGCCCTCGGCGCAGCCGCTGCTGATCTTCCCGTACAACGGCAATGGTCTCGAAGCGCTGGATTGCCTGGGCGATGCCTGGCGGCTCGTGGCCTTCGTGGACGACACGCCTGAGAAGCAGGGGCATGACCGCCACGGCTGTCTGGTCACGGGGCGCGACGCCTTGCAGCGTTTCCCCGACGCCCGCGTGCTGGCGGTGCCCGGCGGCCCGGCCTCCTATCGGGCCCGCCGCCAGGTGGTGCAGGCGCTGGACGTGCCGCCGCAGCGGCTGGCCACCGTCATACACCCCAGCGCGCGCGTCTCGCCGCTGGCCACGATTGGGCGCAACGTGCTCATCATGGCCGGCGTCGTGATCACCAGCAACGCCGTCATCGGCGACCACGTGGTGGTGCTGCCCAACACCGTCATCCACCACGACGCGCGCATCGGTGACTGGTGCCTCATAGGCTCCAACGTCACCATCGCCGGCAGCGTCACCTTGGGCGAGAACTGCTACGTCGGCAGCGGCACCAGCATCATGAACGGCCTGGACGTCGGCGCGGGCAGCCTGCTGGGGCTGGGCAGCAACGTCATACGCAGCGTCGCCGCCGGCACCTGCGTGGCCGGTAACCCGGCCAGGAGCCTGCACGCCTGAACGCTTGAGCTTTCCACCCACGGGGAACCCGGCATCGACAGTCGCCGGCGCGCGCTGCAGCGCAAAGTTCCTCTCTTGAGCCCGCCGGCGCCGTCTGCCCGGCGGGCCTTTTTTTGTCCTGCACCGCCGGGTCGGACGGCTTGGCGGCCCCGGCGGTGTGCCCCGCGGCCGCACTCTGCTGTCAGGGCAGCGTGATGGTCACGTGCGCCGACTGCGGCGCGAGCTGCACGACGTCGGCGTAGCGCGCCAGGTCCTGCTCCGTGGCGTAGTCCAGGTGCAGCCGCAACCCGGCAAAGGCCCCCAGCGCCAGCACGGCGAACACCACCCCCATGGCCCACAGCGGCAGCTCGCTGCGCAGCTTGTGCACCACATGGTCCGGCGCGGCCCAATGCGGCGCGAACGGCGTGCGCCGCCCCTGCAGGTGCACGATCTCGTCGCCTAAGCGCGCCGTCAGGTAGTCCAGCTTCTCCGCACCCTCCAGCACGTAGCGCCCCTTGAAGCCCAGCAGCAGGCACATGTGGAAGGCTTCCAGCACTTCCAGCCGTGCTGCTCCCTCGCGGCGTAGGCTCTCCAGCCGTTCGAAGAAGCGTTCGCCGGCCATGTGCTCGCCGAACAGCTCCAACTGCAGCGGGCGGCATTCCCATTCGCCGCGCAATGGCAGCGCGGACTCCAGCACCACCTCGTCCAGCAGCGCGCAAAAGGCAAAGCGCGCCTGCGCCACGTCGGCCGCCGTGATGGACAGCCGCTGCGCCCCGCGCTCCACGCCCGCCAGGAACTGCCGTACCTGCTCGCGAAAGGCCGCGCCGTCGGCCGGTTCATGCCCGTTGCGCAGCAAAAACACCATGTAGAAGCCCGGGTGCAGCAAGTGCGCCAGGCTGCGCGCCTCCTCGGCGGGCGCACTGGCCGCGGGCGGGCGCCGTCTCGGGGTCACGAGCGAAGGGGCGTGCGCATCGTTCATGTCCAGTCTCCAGTCACGGTAAATGCCGGGAACGCCGCCATGCCGGCTCACTGTCCGTCGTTGAGCGCGAACAGCTCCAATTCCAGTTGTGCCAGCCCGGCCGGCGCGTACAGCATCAGCGTGCGTGACTGCAGCATGCGTTCGTACAGCGGCCCGCGCGGCTCCAGCGCGAAGTACAGCGCTCCAGGCCGCACCGGAATGGCCGGCGGCACTTGCGGCGCGTGCTCCAGTCGCACGCCCTGCAGGGCCGACAGGACGAGCTTCTCCACGTCGTCCGCCGCCCCCAGTTTCATCAGCTGCGGGACGAGCTGCACCAGCTCCGTGGCCGGCAGCGCCGCGCGCACGCCCAGGAACAGCCGAGTGTTGGCGTCTATTTTTTGCGACTCCAGCCGCGCCTGGTGGTAGGAGCTGCGCAGCTCCTGCAGCGCGATGGCGAAGCAGCGCGTGGAGATCACCGTCTCCAGCAGCTTGGACACGATGCCGTCCAGCATCTCGAACGGCTGCTGCGGCGCCTCGTGCCGGTAGGCCGGCAGCTCGCCCAAGTGGTGCGTGCGCGAGAAGGTCATGAGCGCGCCGGCAAGCTCCAGCAGCCGCTCGAACAGCCGCTCCGGATGCAGCAGCGGATGCTGGTGCAGGTGCGACAGCGCCGCGAACGCCGCGTTGCAGGTGTGCAGCAGCCAGAACGAGGCGATGTCGCCGGAGCGGAATTCGATGACGTGGCGCGAGGGCTCCCGGTGCAGCCCGTACAGCGCCTGCACCTTGGCCTGCAGGACCTCCAGCAGCCGCCTGAGCAGAGCCTGCAGCGCCGGTGCAGCCTGCAGCGACAGGCTGGGCGGCACGAAGCCCTCGTCCAGCTCGAAGCCGCCCGTGCCCTGGCGACGCAGCCGCAGCAGCGGCAGGCTGGCCAGGTGGTGGCGCGGCTCGCCTTCCAGCACCACGCGAGCCCGGCGGCGCAGCGTGGCCAGCGGCACCTCCACGGCCTCGGTGAACCAGTCGGCCGCCGGCGCCTCGTGCTGCACGAAGCGCGCACCGCCGTCCTCGCCCAACGCGTCGCGGCTGAAATTGCCGCTGGCCGCACGCATGGGCGCCAGCGTGAGGTGGACCTCGGCCTGTGACACCCCGGGCGGCAAGCCGGCCAGCGACAGCGGCGCGGGCAGCTCGTCGTCGCGCGGCGCCGAATACAGGTCGCCGTCGGGAAAGATGGCCTGCAGCGCCGTGATGCGCAGCATCCCGGCCGACAGCGCCTGCGTGTCCACCTGGAGCTGGCGCAGCCCCCAGCTGTACGGATGCAGCGCCCGCGCCACTTCCGCCAGCCTGCCCTCGTGGTAAGCGTCCTGGCGTTGGAAATGCTGGGGCCGCAGGAATAAACCTTCACCCCACAGAATCTTGGCCGATGAAATCATGGCGGTCTGGAAATTGAAGTGGTGAAAAGAAAAGATGCGGTCGCGGTTCACGCCACGGTAGAGGAAACCGGGAAATTAATGATGCTGAACCATCAGCCGTTATTTATTCCGGACCTCCGTCGCAGCGCACACCGGCCACGCGCGTGAGTTCCGGGGGCATGCCTAAAGCTTGGCCCGTGGCCACGCTGATGGCACATCCGTGCAAACCCAGGGTAATGGAAGGAATAGGGGAAACGGCCGTGGCAGGTGGAACATCAAAAATTGCACGCCAGCGCTGCGGCGACGGTGACCGAAACAGAGCCACTACCGCAATAAACCGGACATTGGGCTCCAGGGTCTCCACCACCTCATAACGCTGGCCCGGTAGAAAAACCATCTCCCGGGTTTCGGCGATATCGGCAGCAAAGCTTCCAAAATCGGCAACCTGGGTCCTGGAAAATGCCGTGTAGGGCATTTGCTCAAATATCGAGCGGTCCTTGAGCTTGTAGAGCCTGAGCACCACCGGCAGCGAGGCACCCGCAGCACTGAGGTTGAGCACCTGCGCTGCATGCACACGCAGCGTTACACGGTTGGTAGCTTTTTGAGGCGGTGTGGGCTGCGCACGAGACGCGTCATCCGTTGTTGCCGCCATTGACGTCCGCTGTAGGCCCACCATGCCCAAAGCCTGGTCCAGCAGCCCGTTTCCTTGGTGCGTGCTCGTGGCACAGCCTTGCAGTGCCGCACTGCCCAATGCCAACAGCAGGCTCCACAGGTCTTGACGCAGTCGCCCCGGCTTGGGCTTGGCACTGCCCGCCTGGGCCAACCGGTCAGCCCCGACGTCCGCAAACGAGTGCTTGGTACGGCGCTTCAACGTAAGCATAGGTTCCGTCCGTTCTTCTCTTCCTGGCCGCGCCGATCGTGCATGAGCACACGCAGCAGGCCAACCGAACACCCCCCGGACACCCCTTTTGTAAGCGGATGGAACTTTCCCCATGTACATGCAACCGATTTTTGGTCTGCAATGCGACTCACCCACCGCAATATGGCGCGGTGGCGTGCAGTGGCGGCGATTCATGGGCCGCTTTTTCGAAAGCCGTCGAAGTTTCACAACCATTACCGCGGAGGAAAACTCGGCATGGAACTCTTTTGTCTGCTTCGCTCGCCCCAGGGAAACAATTCGAGCCGCATCCATGCATTGCCGGCTTCCAAATATTGGCGTGCCCTGGCCGGTGCCGGATTGGCCTTGATGCTCACGGCGTGCGCCTCCAACCAGAATGTCGCGAGCAAGCCGCCCGAGCCCGCGCCTCAAATGGTGTCCATGGAGGAATGGATGGCCCGCGCCCGGCTGGCCGCCACGGAGGGAAATCCCGAGAAAGGCCGAGCCGCCTACCGTGCCGCCGCACAAGACTATCCCGGCGAAAAACTGCCCTGGCTGAAATTGGCCGAGGATTATTTCAATGCACAGGATTACGGCAATGCCGTCATTGCCGCGCAGGAGGTGCTGCAGCGCGACATGCAGGACCATTTCGCCCACAGCGTGCTGGTCGTGAGCGGATTGCGGCTGACGGCCGGCTCATTGGTGGCCCTGCGCCAGGACGGCAACCTGCCCGTGGGCTCGCGCGATGAGGCCATCTCTGTGGCCCGCGCCCTGCGCGACACCTTGGGAGCCGCCTCGCTGCTGCCGCCCGCCCCGCCCGCCAACGCCCCGCGTCCGCGCAAGCCCACGGCTGCGCCCGGCGCGGCCACCACCACAGCCGTCACGCCCGCATCGGTGGCTGCCACGGCCATCCCTGCCACGTCGGCCGCGCGCGGCGCCCAACGCAGCTCCGCCCAAGCCACCGGCACGGTCGCGGTGCCCGGCGTCGTACCCACCGTGTCCACGCCTGCCGCCCCTCAAGCGCCCGCCAAGGCTCCCGCCGCAACCCCCTTCGACAAGCTGAAGTAAGCGGCGCCACGCACCTCAACCATCGCCAGGGAGGAACCCCATGTCCAGAAAAGACAGCGTGCAAAAACGGCTGCTGAGCACCCGGCCGCCGCGCGTGCAACTCACTTACGACGTACAGGTGGGCGACGCCACCGAGCAAAAGGAATTGCCCTTCGTCGTTGGCGTGCTGGGAGATTTCGCGGGCACGCCGGACCCGCAGGCGCCGCCCTCGCGGCTGAAGGACAGGAAATTCGTCAACGTCGATCTGGATACGCTGGACGACGTCATGGCCGGCATGAATCCACAGGCCTCCTTCCGCGTTCAAAACCGGCTTTCACCGGAGGGCGGTGAATTTGCGGTCAATTTGCAGTTTCGCGCCATGGAGGATTTCAGACCGGAATCCGTGGTCCAGCAGGTGGAGCCGCTGCGCCGCCTGCTGGAAGCGCGCACCCGTCTTTCGGACCTGCGCAATAAATTGGCAGGCAACCACAAATTGGACGATATTTTATCCGACGTGCTCTCCAATACCGAAAAGCTCCTGCGCTTGGGCGCGGAAACTTCTTCCAACCAGGAGTGAACCCCATGGCCGAGCTTGCAACAGCCCCCACACTCGCCGCGCTGGCGGTGCCGGTCGAGGACGCCGGTTTACTCCACCAGATCATCGAGCAAAGCAGCATGGCCCGCTCTGAAATGGAGCGTCACCGCGCCTGCGACTTGATTGCCGAATTGGTCCGCGAAGTCATGCAGGGCACGGTGGTCATGTCCGAAAACCTCGGCGCCACGCTGGACGCACGCATTGCAGAATTGGATACGCTGATTTCCGAGCAGCTCAGCGAGGTGATGCATCACCCCGAATTTCAAAAGTTCGAATCCAGTTGGAGCGGCCTGAGCTACCTTTGCCGCCAGACTTGTACCGGCAAGGGCATGAAAATCCAGATGCTGCACGCGACCAAGAAGGAATTGATCAAGGATTTCAAATCCGCCATAGATTTTGACCAGAGCACGCTGTTCAAGAAGGTGTATGAGGAGGAATTCGGTACCTTTGGCGGCGCACCCTATGGCGCTCTCATTGGCGACTTCGAATGCACGCGCCAGGCCGAGGATATGTATTTCGTCGAGCAAATGTCCCACGTGGCCGCGGCGGCGCATGCGCCCTTCATTTGCGCCGCCTCGCCGGAGCTGCTGGGCCTGGACTCGTTCACCGATCTGGGCAAGCCCAGGGATTTATCCAAGATATTCGACACGGTGGATTACGCGCGTTGGCGCTCGTTCCGGGAATCCGAGGACGCGCGCTACGTGGGCCTGGCACTGCCGCGTTTTCTGGGACGGCTGCCGTTCGATCCCCGCGACGGCAGCACGGTCGAAGGTTTTAATTTTGTCGAGGACGTGGACGGCAGCGACCACGGCAAGTACCTGTGGATCAACGCCGCCTACGCCCTGGGCGCGCGCCTGACCGCCGCCTTCGAGAAGCACGGCTGGTGCGCCGCCATACGCGGCGTGGAAGGCGGCGGGCTGGTCGAGGACTTGCCCGCCCATACCTTCAAGACCGACGACGGCGAAGTCGCCCTCAAATGCCCCACCGAAGTCGCCGTCACCGACCGGCGCGAAAAGGAATTGAGCGACTTGGGTTTCATGCCCTTGGTCCACTGCAAGAATACCGATTACGCCGCCTTTTTCGGTACCCAGTCCGCACAAAAGCCAAGAAAATACGGCAGCGATGCCGCCAATGCCAACGCGATATTGTCGGCGCAATTGCAATATATTTTCAGCATCTGCCGAATTGCACATTATTTAAAGGCCATGATGCGCGACAAGATCGGCAGTTTTGCATCGGCGCGCAACGTGGAGGAATTTCTCAACCGCTGGCTGCGGCAATATGTGGTGGAAGACGACAACGCCACCCAGGAAACCAAGGCCACCTATCCGCTGCGCGAGGCCAGCGTCCAGGTTTCTGAAATTCCAGGACGGCCCGGCGTGTACAGGGCCGTCTCGTTCATACGTTCCCATTTTCAGCTCGATGAACTGTCGGTGTCGTTGCGGCTGGTCGCCGAGCTGCCTCCGTCCCAAAAGGGATAACCTAGCCAGGGAGAGTATGCTGCCATGAAAGACATTTACTTGAAATTCGTCGGTGCCTCCGAACTGCAGGGCGACAGTACCGACACGGCCCACCCCCATGAAATAGAAATTACCTCCTTCCACCAGCTCATCACACAGCCCAAATCCTCCACCGCCTCCACGGCGGGTGCGCATACCTCGGAGCGCACGGAAATCGGCGAGCTGATTTTTACCAAGGACATTGACCGCTCAACCGCCAAGCTCAACCGCGCCTGCGCCGCTGGCACGGTGTATCCCAAGGTATTTATCACCTTTTATCGTGCCTATGGCGGCAAGAATGCCACCGCCACCTCGCAAACCCGGGTGGACTATTACAAAATCGTGTTGGACGACGTGGTGGTGTCGTCGGTGGGAACCGAGATTGCCAATGGTGAGCTGCCCATGCAGCGCTTCGGATTGAAGTGCAGCAAGATCACCTGGGAATACAAGCAGCACAAAATGGACGGCTCTTCCGCCTCCACCGGCATCGCCGGCTGGGATTTGGCTAGAAATATCGCCGTCTGACATTTGAGCTGCGGTGGGCCGGCATATGCCGAAATATCTCGGTATATGCCGGCAGGGCAGGCTTGCCTTGCGTTTTCACCACGCCCACCGCGTTTATTGCGCTTGTTGCGCCCACCTCGCGCCCCATGCCATGAACCGATTCGTTCCCTCGTTGCTGGACAAGCTGTTGGGCAGCGCCGGCGCTCCGGCCGGCAGCGGCACGGCGCCGGGCCTGAGCCTTGCGCAGGTCAAGGCGGCAGTCGCGCGTGACATCGAGACGCTGCTCAATGCCCGCCCTGGCCCTCTGTGCGCGGCACTGGCCGCACACCCGCGCGCCGCGCGCTCGCTGCTGGGTTTTGGGCTGGCCGACATCAGCGCCGCCAGTTTGGCCAGCGACCGGGACCGCGCCCGCATCGTGGATGCCATCGCCCAAGCGCTGCGCAACCACGAACCGCGCCTGACTGAGGTGCAGGTCAGCGTGCGCGACGCCACCCTGCCCGGCAGCGGCCTGTGCTTCTCCATACACGCCCAACTGCGGCTGTCGCCCTGCGTCGAGCCCGTGGCCTTCGACGCCGTGCTGCACCCGGGCTCGCAGCGCTGCGCCGTGTCCAGCAGCGCACGCGGCGCTGCCGCCTGAACCAGCTGCCCCATGCGCAGCCTGCTGCCCTACTACGAACGCGAGCTGGCGCTGCTGCAGGAGCACGCCGGTGCCTTGGCCCGCCGCTATCCCCGCATCGCCGCCCGCCTCCTGCCCCCCGGGGACGCGCCGCAGGACCCGCATGCGCAGCGCCTGGTGCAGGCCTTTGCACTGCTGACCGCGCGCAGTCACAAGCGGCTGGACGACGACCTCCCCCTCTTTGTCGAAGCGCTGCTGGAGCTGCTGCATCCGCAGCTGCTGCGCCCCTTCCCGGCCTGCTCCATCGCCCAATTCGAATTGGGCGCCGCCGTGGACCGCCTGGAGCGCCCTCAAGGTGTGCCCCGCGGCACGCTGCTGGACGCGCGGCCTACCCGCGGCGTGGCCTGCCGCTTCGCCACCACGGCGCCGCTGCAACTGCTGCCGCTGCGCGTGGCCGGCGTCGACTTCAACGCAGGCTCGGCACTGCCCGCCGCCTGGCCACTGCCGGCCGGGGCCAGTGCGCTGCTGAGCCTGCGCCTGGACTTGGGTGCGGCCGTGCCGCATTGGGCCGCGCTCACCGGCGCACCGCTGCGCCTGTTCCTGGACGGCGAGCCTTCCCTGGTGACGCTGCTGCGCGAGACGCTCAGCGCCCGCGTGGTCGCCACCCTGGTGCGCGGCGGCGCGCAGGCGCCGTGGACGGCCGACGTCCAGGCGCGCCCGCGCCTGCCGGGGCTGGAGGAGGACGAGGCGCTCATCCCCGCCGACCCCCGCTGCCCGCCGGAATCGCGCCTGCTCACCGAGTACTTCGCCTTCCCCGAGAAATTCAACATCCTGGAAGTTCCCTGGCCCGCGGCGGTGCGGCACTGCGGCGGCCGCACGCTGGAGCTGGGTTGGGCGCTGGCCGGCGTGGGCGCCGACGGCGACGCGGCGGGGCTGCTGGCTTTGGCCAGTGCGGCCAACTTCCTCACGGGCTGCGTGCCCGTCATCAACCTCTTTCCCCGCCAGGCCGAGCCCATACGGCTCACCCACACCCGCAGCACCTACACCGTGCTGGCCGACGCCCGCGCCGCCGCGCAGCACGAGGTCTATGCCGTGGACCGCGTCTGCCGCGTGCGTCGCACGGCGCAGGGCCAGACTGTTGAAGCCATCACGCCGCTGTACGGCCTGCCCGCCCAAGCGCTGCTGCACGGCGGGGCGGGCCCCCGCCCGCACTGGTGGACACAGCGCAGCGCCGCCATGGCCGAGCTCTGCCCCGGTCACGAGACGTCCATAGGCCTGGCCGATCCGCTGCGCGACGCGGCGGCCGAACAGGCCGAGACGCTGTCCATCGCACTGCGCGCCACCCACCGCGAGCTGCCCTGCCGGCTCAGCATCGGCAATCCCGGCGGCGACCTGTGGCTGGCCGCGGGCGGGGCGCAGGCGCGGCACGGCGAGGCGGGCCCTGGTGGCGAAAGCGGCGAAGGTGGGGATGGCGATGAAGGTGGCGCAGGTGGCGCGCCCGCGTGGCAACACGTCCGGCTGCTGCGCAAGCCCACGCCGCCGCGCCGAGTGGCGCTGCGGCGCGAGGGTCCCTGGCGGCTCATCACGCTGCTGAGCCTGCAGCGCCAGGGCCTGGCCGTGGGCGGGCTGCAGACGCTGCGCGCCCTGCTGCGCCTGCACGACCTGCCGCGCGGCGCCGCGGCGCGCCAGATGCTGGACGGCCTGCTGGGCCTGGAGCTGCGCGACGCCCATGCCGCCATGCCCGGCATGCCCTTTTCCGGGACGGTGCGTGGCGTGGACCTTGACCTGCGTGTGGACGAGGCCTGTTTCACCGGCAGCGGCCTGCACCTGTTTGCGCAAGTGCTGGCCCGCACGCTGGGCCAGCAGGCCCAGCTCAACAGTTTCACCCGGCTGCGCCTGCTGTCGGCGCGCACCGGCGCGGTGCTGGTGGAGTGCGCGCCGCGCAGCGGCGACGAGGCGCTGCAATGACGCCCGCACCGGCCGCCGCGGCCCTGCTCTCCAACCCGCCCGTGCCCCGCGCGGTGCTGTCCGCGGCGCTGGCGCGGCTGCTGCGCCAGCCGCAAGCCTTCGAGTTCCACCAGGCGGTGCGGCTGGCCACGCACTGGTTGGACGGTCAGGGCGCGGCGCAGCGCCCGGCGCTGCGGTTTCGCAACGGCAACTCGATGGCGTTCCCGGCCAGCGAGCTGCAGGCGCTGGAGCTGGAGCTTGGGCCGGACGGCGCCGATGGCGCGCCGGCTGCGTTGCGGCGGCTGAGCTTCACGCCGGCCTTCATGGGGCTGTTGGGCACGGCCGGGGCACTGCCGTCGGCCTACAGCGAACAGCTCGCCGCGCACGAGGCGCAGCACCGTGATCCGGCTGCGCGCGGCTTCCTGGACGTCTTCCAGCACCGCGCCGTGTCGCTCTTCCATGGCAGTTGGCGCAAGCACCGCCTGCCCCTGCAAGTTGAAACCCCCGGTGGCGGTGACCGCACGCTGTCCCTGGTGCTCGGCTTGGGCGGTCTGGCGTCGGCACGCCCGCACCCGGGCGCCCACGGCGCCGTCCCGTCCTCCGTGCTGGCCCACTACGCCGGGCTGCTGCAGCGTCCGGCTGCCGGCGCGGCGCAACTGCAGCGCGTGCTGGCCGATTGCTTGGGCGTGCCGGTGCGTATCCGGCAGTTCGCGGGCCGCTGGTGCGTGCTGCCGGCCGACAGCCGCTGCCGCTTGGGCGACCCCCAGGCGGTGCTGGCCGGTGGCGCCGTGTTGGGTGAGCGCACCTGGCAGCGCGAGCTGCGGCTGCGCCTGGTGCTGGGCCCGCTGGAGGCGGCGCAGCACAGCGGCTTTCTGCCCAACGGTGCGGGGGCGCTGGCGCTGCGCGAGCTGCTGGCGCTCTCCGCCGGCACCAGCCTGGAATGGGAAGTGCGCCTGCGGCTGCACCCACCAGCCGTGGCCCGCGCCCGCTTGGGCGGTGCGGGCGGTGACGGCGCCACGCGGCTGGGCTTCAACGGCTTCCTGCTCTCGCAGCCCAGCACGGCGCAGCGCGAGGAAACGGTTTACGAGCTGCACACCTGCGCCGCCTGAGCCGGCGCCCCATCCCACGGCAGAGGAGGAGAACCCATGAGCCATTCCATCGCCACGCTGGTCGGCAAGCTCAACGACACCTGCCGCGACGCCGCCACGCGTGCCGCATCGCTCACGCTGTCGCGCGGCCACGCCGCGGTGGACGTCGAGCACCTGCTGCTGGCGCTGCTGGACGTCCCGGCTACGGACTTGGGCACGCTGTGCTGTCGCTTCGACGTGGACGCCGCCGCGCTGCAGGCCGACCTGGAGCACGCGCTCGGCCATCTCCTGCGCGGCCCGGCATGCACCCCCGTGTTCGGCGACAGCCTGCTCAAGCTGCTGGAGCAGGCGGGGCTCATCGCCTCGCTGGACGCCCGCGATGCCCGCGTGCGCAGCGCCCACCTGTTGCTGGCCTTGCTCACCCAGCCCGCGCTGGCGCAGATCGCCCACCGTGCCAGCCGCTGCTTCGCACGCTTCCCCGTGGAGCTGCTCAGGCACCAGCTGGACGAGCTCACGCAGGGCTCGCGCGAGCGGCCGCCCGCCATCGGCGCGGCCCCGGCGGTTGTTGCGGCCTCGACGGCCTCGGCGGCCCAGGCGGCCGCCGTGCCGGCTCCCGCCGCCTCGCCCACCCCGGCACTGGACCAGTTCACGCTCAACCTCACGCAGCGCGCGCGTGACGGCGCGCTGGACCCCGTCATAGGCCGCGACGCCGAGATCCGCCAGGCCATGGACATCCTCATGCGCCGCCGCCAGAACAACCCGCTGCTCACCGGCGAGGCCGGCGTGGGAAAGACGGCCGTGGTGGAGGGGCTGGCGCTGCGCATTGCCGCGGGCGACGTGCCTGAGCCGCTGCGCGGCGTGGCGCTGCACACGCTGGACCTTGGGCTGCTGCAGGCCGGCGCCGGGGTCAAGGGCGAGTTCGAAAGCCGGCTCAAGAACGTCATTGCCGAGGTCAGGCGCAGCCCGCATCCCATCGTGCTCTTCATCGACGAGGCCCACGCCCTCATTGGCGCCGGCGGCGCGGCCGGGCAGTTGGACGCGGCCAACCTGCTCAAGCCCGCCCTGGCCCGCGGCGAGCTGCGTACCATCGCCGCCACCACCTGGAGCGAATACCGCAAGTACTTCGAAAAGGACGCCGCGCTGGCCCGCCGCTTCGAGCTGGTCAAGGTGGAGGAGCCCACACCCGCGCTGGCCGCGGCCATGCTGCGCGGCATGGCGCCGCTCATGGAGCGGCATTTCCGCGTGCGCATACGCGACGAGGCCATCACCGAGGCGGTACGGCTGTCCTCGCGCTACCTGCCGCAGCGGCAATTGCCCGACAAGGCCGTGAGCGTGCTGGACACCGCCTGCGCGCGCGTGGCGCTGGCCCATGGCGCGCAGCCGGCCGCCGTGGAGGAGTTGCGCCGCCAGATCGAGCGGCTGGATGCCGAGGCCGCCTCGCTGCACCGCGACCCCGGCGCGGCCGGCCTGCACGGCGCACGGCTGCAGGCGCTGCAGGCCGAGCGCCGCGAGGCCGCCGGGCGGCTCGATGCGCTGTGCACCCGCCACGCGGCCGAGCTGCAGCTCGTCAAGGAGCTGCAGGCCCTGGAGGACGGGCGCGAGGGCGATCCGGCTTCGCCCACCGTGGCCGGCCGCCTGGCCGCGGGCCGTACGACGCTGGCCTCGCTGCAGGCGCAGCAGCCGCTGGTGCCGCTGGAGGTGGATGCGGCCGTGGTGGCCGACGTCGTCTCGGCCTGGAGCGGCGTGCCCCTGGGGCGACTGCTGCACGGCGAGCTCGACACCGTGCTTGGGCTGCAGGCGCTGCTGGCGCGGCACGTCATCGGCCAAGACCACGCGTTGGCCGCCATCGCGCAGCGCGTACGCACCGGCCGCGCGCAACTGCAGGACCCGGACAAGCCCCGCGCCGTCTTGCTCTTCGTCGGCCCAAGCGGCGTGGGCAAGACCGAGACGGCGCTGGCGCTGGCCGAGTTGCTCTATGGCGGCCGGCGCAATCTCATCACCCTCAACCTGAGCGAATACCAGGAGGCCCACGCCGTAAGCGGCCTCAAGGGCTCACCGCCGGGCTACGTGGGCTACGGCGAGGGTGGCGTGCTCACCGAGGCCGTGCGGCGCAATCCCTACAGCGTACTGCTGCTGGACGAGGCCGAAAAAGCCCACCCCGACGTGCTGGAGCTGTTCTTCCAGGTGTTCGACAAGGGCGAGATGGACGACGCCGAGGGCCGCGCGGTGGACTTCCGCCACTGCGTGATCATCCTGGCCAGCAACGCCGGCGCCGGGCTGATACGCCAAGCCTGCCTGGGTGGCGACGGCCATGCCTGGCCGGATGCCAACAGCCTGGCCGAGGCGCTGCATCCGCACCTGGCGCGCGTGTTCAAGCCCGCGCTGCTGGCCCGCATGGCGGTGGTGCCCTACTACCCGCTGTCGGACGCGTCGCTGCGCCACATCGTTGGCCTGAAGCTCGACCGCATCGCCGCGCGCGTGGCCCGCAACCACCAGGCCAGCCTGGAATGGGGCGAGGGCTTGATCGCCGCCATCCAGGCCCGCTGCACCGAAGGGGATGGCGGCGCGCGCAACGTGGACCATCTCCTCGATGCCACGCTGCTGCCCACGCTGGCCGAGCAGGTGCTGCAGCACATGGCCGGTGGCCAGCCCCTGCGGCGTCTGCACGTGGGCACCGACGAGGCCACGGGCGGTTTCACCTGCACCGCGCAGTAGCCGGCCCGCCGCGTCCCGTCGAGGTGATGATTTCAAAGGTGCCTCCCCGGTGCAGTCGGCCCCACTTGCGCGCGAGCTTGATGGCGCCCTCGTTGGCTTCGGCGCCGGAGCTGGCGAAGAACACACGGTCAAAGCCGCTGAGAATGTCGGCCGGCAAGATTGGGCCGTTTCCACAGCCGGGTTCCTACGACACGGACGTGCACGATTTCACGCGGCCATGATTCTGAAATCCTGGTGCGAGCGGCGCAGGCCGGTATGTCGCCACCTGCAGGGCCGCATGCCGAGAGCTCGCACAGGGGGAATACAGGGAATACAGCGCCTTGAGGCCGATGATGGCCTGCGCCCAAGTGACAAGGCCCACGCAGACTGCTGCCTGCGCGGGCGCCGGCAGCCGGTCACATGCTTGTGAGCGGCCATGGGAATATGCCGTTGGCCGCGTTCCACGCGAGGCCCATCGCCGGTTGGTACTTTTCTCAAAATCCGGCTTCACAAATGAAGAAACCCGCTTGAACGGGTTTCTTCATGCCTATCGCAACGTCGTTTCAGTCACGCGCCTTGCGCAGGCGGCGGTCGGGGGCAATATCGTCAACAGTAAGTTGCTGCGCACGCATGATGTTGCGTATTTTCACCAGTGCATCCAGTCGCGCGGTTTCACGCATTTCTTCGGCCTGCCGTTCAAGGTCACCCAGTTCCGTGCGCAAGTCGTTGATGCGCGACACGATTTCCTCATACGTAGGCGCCCGTTGCGGCTTGACCCAACCCGATTGCTCAATCGCTGCCATATTTTCCATCATCAAAATCAAATGAACATCTGACTCTCCGCAGCTATGGATTCCTTGCTCGGATTCCAGCCGGTGGAGAGACCCCTTGCTGTGTTTTTCTTGCTGCTGTTGGATCGACATTGCGCACCGTCATGCAACGGCGCCAAACGACATTCGTAAAAAAACCTGTACCTCATCGGCGCCGCAAGCGCATCGCGCCTGCACTTGGACTTCGGACACCGGTGGATTATGACGGCATTTTTCCAGAGAAAGTTCCAAGAAGAATCCTATCAATAAGGGTAGGAAAAATGTTTCCGCTTGGTAAATCAACTGCTCCAGCGCACCATGCAATGCTGCGTCGCAGCACAAATCTGTACCGCATGGCGGGATGAACAACGCTATTTGGTCTGTGTTTGCTCCGGATCTTAAGCTTCACGCCTTGTCGACGCCATCACGTGATGCCGGCTCATGACCAAGCCCCGGCGGGTGCTCCGGACAAACCTCTCATAGTGGTGAATACCGCACAAGTGTTAATTGTTTCATGAATTTCCAGCCTTATCACCTCGGTGGTGGCGAATATATGGCCTTGCCGCCAGCCTTCATGGAATGAAGCGTGGCGGCCGACGGAAAGGCCGCTTGCACTGCACCACGACAATGGCAGCCCATGACGCATGCCGCTGCTTCCAAAGTGAAACCTCCCGCCTGGCGCCGCTGGGCGGCCATCGCCCTGCGCTGTGTGCATCTGGGCGGCTTGGTGCTGCTGGGTGCCACCTTGTTGGGCGCACCGCTGCAGCCACGTGCCGGCGCGCTGTTGACGCTGGCCAGCGGCCTTGCGCTGTTCGTGGCGGAGCTGGCCGATACGCGCATCCGCTTGGGCGAGCTTGCCGGTCTGGTGGTGTTGCTGAAGCTGGTGGCTGTGGTCTGGATGGCACTGCATCCCGAGGCCGCCCCCCTGCTTTTCTGGCTGGTTCTCGCGATATCGGGCCTCATGTCTCATGCGCCGCGGCCGCTGCGGCATTGGCGGCCAGGCCGCACGGCCGACCCGCGCGGCCGCTAAAAGCCGCCCGCAGCGCCAGCGGCGGCGCCTTGGCCCAAGCTGCTGGGTCTCAGGATCTGGCCCGCGCCAGCAGCGCGCTCCAGCCCGGATAGTCACCCGGCGCCAGCGTGAATTTGCGCGCCATGGCGCCGGTGGAGGCGCCGTCCACGAGCGCGCGCACATAGCCCGCCGCATCGGTGATCCAACTGCCGCCCAACTGTGTGACGCCGCGTGCGAACAGCGGATCCGGCGGGCAGCCGACGCTGGGCCCAACCAGGGCCAATGCACGCGCGCCGCGGCAGTGCGTCAGCATGTGGTCCAGCGTGTCGTTGAGAAGCAGCGTGCCGGTGGACAGCACCTTGGCGCAGCCAGCGAGTTCGGCCGCGTCCAGCGTGACGCGCACGCCCTCGAGCTCGCCCACCAAGTCCGCGCGCAGCTCCACCACCAGCACGCGCGCGCCGCGCTCGACGATGCGGGGTACCAGCGGCGTGAAGTAGCCGATCATGCCCACCGTCTCGCCGGGCTGCGGGTCCAGCGCGCCCAGCGAGTCGCCACTGGGCGGCGGTACGAAGCCGGCACGGTCGAACAGGTGCCGCGTGAGCGCGTTGAGCGCTGCAAAGCCCAGGGTGCGCAGCAGGGGGTTACCGCCGGCATACAGCCGTGCCAGCGACAGCGCATCGGCTCCGGCCAGGTCCATGCGCTCACGCTCGCGGCGCAGGCCCGCCCAGGTGTCGCCCAACAGCACGTAGGACAGGCCTATGGACCCGTCGTCCAGCTCCAGCGCCGCGAACTCGCCGCGCATGGCACCCGGCGCGGGCGGCGGTGGCAGGTGCAACGCTTTGACTTGCGGCAGCGGACCCAGGGCGGCGAGTTGGTCGACCAGGGCCAGGGCGTCGTGGGCACAGCTCATGAAAGGCTCTTGTTGGAGGTGCCGTGCCGCGCGGCGCGCTGCGACAAGGCATTGGGAAAGTACAGCGCCGTGAGGCTCTTGCTGTGCACGGGAGAAAAACCGCGGCCGTCACCGCCCTCGGCTGCATCGGCGTAGCGGCGCCAGTCGCGCACCCAGTGAATGTCGTCGCAGACTTCCAGCAGGCCCATGGTCTCGCGGTCGCCCACCAGCACGCCCTGTACGCGCAATCCGAAACGCTGCTGCGCCTGCTCCAGCCGCTGCAGCGTGTGCGGCGTGCAGCCAAACTCGCCGTCGCTCACCAGCAGCACGTCGGCCTGCTGCCAGCGCGCCTCGTGAACCCGCTCCAGGGCACGTTCTATGGGCGTCTGAATGTCGGTGCCGCCGTCAAAACTCTGGCCCATGAGTTCCAGCAGGGCTTGCAAACCCGCCGCGCCGCTTCCCAAGTCGCGCTCCAGTACCTCGCCGGGGCCGCCAAAGGCGATGAGCTTGCAGGCGCGGCCCTGTTCGTTGGCTGCGCGCAGCGCGGCGATGGCCACGGCCTTGGCGATGTTCTCAGGCGCGCCGCGCATGGAGCCCGAGGTGTCAAGGCACAGGATGATGGGCCCGCGCTCCAGCGGCACCGGGTCGGTCTGCGCGGCGTGGTGCTGGGGCGGCGCCTGCGGATCCACGCGCCAGTCGGTGAGGACGGCCTGCGTCTCCCAGCTCAGTAGCCGCGCCTCGGCATGGCGCGCGCGCCACAACTTTTTGAGCACCGGGTGCGTGAGCATCACGGCTTCACCGGCAAGCATGCGTTCCGGCCGCGAAGAGAAGCGCACGCCCACGATCTCGCCCGGCGCGTCCAGAAGCCGCGTTTCCACGGCGCGCAGGGCCGCGGGCGGCGCGGCGCGCGGGCTCTCCTGCGCTTGCGGCGCCGGCGCGGCGGCACTGCGTTCGGCGCGGCCCAAGCGGCGGATCAGCGTCACCAGCGCCGGCAACTGCTGCAGCCATTCACTGGCCTTGCGTGCGGCCTGCCAGGAGCGTGAGTGAAGTTGCCCGTGCAACTCGTCCCAGCGCATGTGGCCCAGGTCGCCCAAGCTGCGCAGCAGCGCCAACTGCTCTTCCAGTCCGGCGCTCTCCAGTTGCCACTCGGCCTTGAAATCTTCGGCGACGCGGGCGATGGCCTGCGCGCGCGTGAGCCATGGCTGGTGGTCCACGATGCGGTCTAGGTACCACAGCAGCGTGCGCAACACCTGCTCGGCCAGCGCGCCCACGCCGCGCGCAAGCGTGGGCAGGCCCAGCTCGCCCACGGCGCGGCGTAGCGGCGCGGCGGCCGCGGCATCGCCGAAGTCGGCTCCCACAGGCGGCAACGTGCCGGCCACGAGGTTGTCCAGCCAGATGCGGGCGTCGGCCAGGCGTTGCGCGCGCTCGCCAGCGCTGGCGATGAGCGTGGGCAGCCACAACGCGCGCGGCAGCGCACTCAAGCGGTCGTAGGGACGGTCGAGCGCGCCGCCGTCTTCCATCTGCGGCTCAGGCATTGACGGCGTGCAGTAGTACCGGCGCGGGAGCCACCGTCTCCAACTGCTCGTTCACGGGCAAGGCGGCAAAGCCCTCGCGCGTGGCCAGCAGCCGCCCAATGAGCGCCGCCATCACGCCGCGGGTGCGGGCGTGCGCGAGCAGCAGCCGCTCAGCGAGTTCCGGCGGCAGCCACAGGCGGCCTTGCAGCCGTTGCGCCAGGGCCTGCTCGCGCGCGGTAGCGGCTTCATGCTGCTCGCGCGCTTGGGCCAGCACCTCGTCCACCTGGGCCACGCGGGCCGCGACGTGCACGGGGCTGTAGCGCCGGCGCAGTTTCTCCTCCAGCGTGCCGGAGACCATGCGCAGCAATTGTTCGCCTTGCTCGCTGCCAGCCATGGAACGCGCCAGTGCCAGCTTGCCGGCGGCGTTGGCGGCATCGGGATCGTCCGGCGCGGACAGCTCGATTTCCAACTGCTTTTCAAACGCCTCCACGGCGCGCGTGAGCCAGGGGGCGTCCTGCGGGCGGGCGTCCAGGAGGTCGTGCTCGAACCAGGCGGCGAGCTTGGGCACGTCTTGCGGTGTGGCGCAGGCCACGTAGGGGGCTGTCCACAGGTCCAGCTCGTCGATCTCGTCGCGGCCTTCGGTGGCGGCGGCCACGCGCAGCAATTGCATCCACTGGCGCCATCGGCGGTCGGACAGCGTGAGTTCCTGGGCCTGCAGCCAGGCGCGCAAGGCGTGGCAGGCGGCTTGGGCTTGAGCGCTCAAGCGTACTTGCGCGGCGGCCTGCGCCACCCCGGCGCGCTCGGCGGCTGACATGGGTGCCTCCACGTCCACGGTACCCGACTGGAGATTGAGCAGCGCACTGAAGGCGTCGTCGCTCACCGGATGCACGGGTACGCGAAGGATGAAACGGTCAAAGAAGGCTTGCAGGGCCTCGTCGCCCGGGATCTCGTTGCTGGCGCCCACCACGCTCACCAACGGCGTGCGCACCCGGCCGCAGCCGTTGTCGAACTCGCGTTCGTTGAGCAGCGTCAGCAGCGCGTTGAGAATGGCCGAGTTGGCCTTGAACACCTCGTCCAGGAAGGCGATGCCGGCCGTGGGCAGGAAGCCATCGGTGAGCCGCTCGTAGCGGTCGTCCTCCAGCGCCTTGAGCGACAGCGGACCGAAGAGCTCCTCCGGCGTCGAAAAGCGTGTGAGCAGCCGCTCGAAGTAGCGCGCACCGGCAAAGGCGCGGTGCAGCCGCCGCGCCAGCTCACTTTTGGCCGTGCCGGGCGGGCCTATGAGCAGCACGTGCTCACCGGCCAGCGCAGCCAGCAGGCACAGCCGCACCGCCGTCTGGCGCTCCAGCAGTCCGGTTTCCAGGGATTCAAGCAAAGCGCACAGGCGCGCAGGGGAAGGCGAACGACTCATGCCGTTCATTGTCGCTAGGCCGTTACGGGCGGAAAAAGAAACAGGTTCAAGAATCAGCCGCTTCACACAGCTTTACCTGCGCTTTACGCTCCGGTGGTGAACCGGCAGGTGGCCGACACCGTTTCCATACGGGTACCGCCCTCTTGCATTTCGAGCGGCGGGCCAAGAAAAGGAGTTCGGTTCATGAGCAGCAAGAACATCGTCATCGCGGCATTGGCCCTGGCCGGTGCGTTGAGCACCGGCATGGCGCGCGCCCATGGCGAAGAGGTGCAGTGGTCGGTGACCATAGGCACGCCTGTGGGCGTACCGGTGTACCGCCAGCCTGCACCGGTCTACGCGCCGGCCCCCGTGGTGGTTCCCGCTCCCGTGTACGTGCAGCCCGCGCCGCTGAGCCGGCCTCGCGGCTATCACGAGCGCACACGCTGGGACGTCGACGGTGATGGCATCCCTAACCGCCGCGACCATCTTTACAACCCCGCCTGGGACCGGGACGGCGACGGCATTCCCAACCGATATGACCGCTATAACAATCTGCGCCGCGACTGGAACGGCGACGGCGTGCCGAATTGGGCCGAGCGTCGCGATGGGCGTCGCTGATACATAAAACGACGCCGGGCTGCGTGGCGCTTGACCCTCGCAGCCCGGCGGAGATCGGGGAATTCGAACCTGTCAGTCGCTCAACGTCCGCGCCGCAGCGGGGATGCGATCAACAGGTCGGTCATACGTAGTAGCTGGCGTAATTCGAGGTGGTGCTGCGGTCCTTGTTCAATACAGACATCACCGTCGGACAGCTTTCCACCGCTGCAAATGCCTTTTGCAAGTCGGAATAAGAAGTTCTGGACTCTTCGACAACCACCAATACTTGTCCCATCTTGGCCGCAAGGACCTTGGCCTCGGACGTCAGCAACAAGGGCGTGGAATCGAAAATCACCACGCGGTCCCTGTAGCGGTTTGCAAGTTCATCCAGAAAATTGGACATGGCCTCCGAGGCCAGAATTTCCGTCGATCGCGTATTGCTGGTTCCGGCCGGCAACAGCGACAAGCGGGGAATATTTGTCTTGAGCATGACATCGGCCACATCCAGGCTCGGATTCGTCAGCACGTCCAACAGACCTTTTCGTGCCTGCAGGCCCAGCGAACGCATCAAATTGCAGCGTACAACATCGCCATCCACGAGCAATACCGACGTATCGATTTCAATGGCCATACTGACTGCCAAATTCAGTGCAAAAAAAGTCTTTCCTTCGCCGGGTAGCGCGCTGGTAACCATGATAAGAGCCGGCCGACCATTGTGACTACTGCGGCCCTTGCGCACATTGTCCAACAGCGGACGTTTGATGTGCCGGAATTCCTCCGCGATGGTTGATCGGACCTTTGTAGATGCCAGGACACCGGCCTCTTCAAGCAGATCGAGATTCAATGTCACCGTTTCTGAATGGCGCCCACTGGGGCGGGACCTGATTGTGTGAGAAACGGAATCCATCTGCAGCCGCCCATTTGAGCCAACGAATTCTTGATTTTGTATTTTCTCATTGGATAAATCTGGAGCAGTTCCATCTGGCACTTGCACATGAGGCACCGTTCCCATCCTGCCGCCTGCGTGACAGCCGTCAGAATGGGGAGCAGGCACCTGAACTCCGGTTCTGGAAAGCTCCTGCAGGCGTTGTGACGCAAGCTCGATGATATTCATCCACAATTCCCTCGTGAGTTATTGGTAGGCAGCAATCCACACAACCCAAAATGCTTGAATAACCATCAGTGCGGCAAGTGCCATGGCAAGGCGCTGCAATTCTGCACGTTGAATTTGCACATGTCGCGGACTGATTTGAAGTGAAATCGCACCTAGCACGGGCCTGCCAGACAGACGGCGCAGTGCATCGGCGCTGTGTACTGTCGGGTGGAGAGATTCAGACAATATAGTTGATCCAATTCCTGCCAGGGTAGCAACAAAAACAGCAATCAACGAAAGATGAAAGCGCGACGGGAATACTGGTGAGGACGATACCTTCACAGGCTCAATAATACGGAATTCAGCAAGCTGTGAATTTTCACTGAGCTTCATCCCCAGCGATGCGGCTTCTCTACGGGAAACGAGGGCGTCATAGTTCTTCCGGATGACGTCGTAATCCCGATTCAACTGCGCCAACTCCGCTTCCACCTGAGGCATACGGTCGCCAACAGAACGGGCCTGTTCCAATATAGATTGCTTGGTAGCCAGCTGCGAGCGCAAAGATGCTACTTGAGCTTCCGTTTCCACCAACTGCAGCTTAAGTCGTTGATACACAGGATTGGTGGCCGTTCGCCGTGCATAACTGGTCGAGCTTTTTCCAGACGCTGCGTCCTGCTCAATATTCTTAAGCTCAGCTACCAATTGTGCTACCAACCTTCTGGCATTGATAACCTCCGGATGGGACTCGGTAAAGCGCTGCAACAAATCATCAAGACGTTTTTGCTGAGCTTCAAGCCTGTTTTCCAGTTCAGCTACCGCGGGTGAAGCCATCCCATCAATGATGGAATTGGAACCATCACCACTCAAAGACATTTTATAAGTATCTCTTGCTCTTTCAGCCGCTTTTAATTCCGATGTGATTTTGGCGACCTCCTCAGAAAGTACAGAAACACGGGTGAAATAATCCTGGGTGGATACGCCTGATGCTCCAAAATTCTTTATCTTGAATTCCTTGACACGATTTTCCGCATCGGTGAGTTTTTTCTCGTAATCTCGAATTTGTTCTTCGATAAAGTGTTCGGCGTCTTCTGAGTCGCGCTGCTTTTCATCGGCGCCCGACTGAAGAAATAAATTAACGGTGGCATTTACAAGGTTTTTTGCATTGTCGGCTGATTCGCCTCTATAACTGATTTCATAGAAATTGTAATTATCGCCGGATGCGGGTACTACTTTGATTCTAGTCATCAGTCGATTGACTAAATCTTCTTTGTCTGTTGCTCCCTCATACGTAAATTGCAGACCTGGGCTGTTGAGCAGGCGTTGAACATTAGGCCGGGAGATTAGCGTGCGCGCGAGCATCCGAACTTGCTGATCTACGTCTGGTTGATAAGTCAACCCCGACATAAGAGGTTTCAGCATTTTTTGGGTGTCTACGTAAATCTGCGCTTTAGCTTCATAGCGATTGGGAGCGAAAGAAACCGCTACTCCGGCCAGAATAGAAACTGCTGCCGTAACAGTAATTGCCATCCATCGTCTGCCGTACAAGCCGCGCACCAACAGGCGGCCTTGTTCTCTGACCGTCTCAATAAAATTTTTCATATAAAGCAGATAAGGTCATGACAAATGTGCCCAAACAGCTTTCTTGGTCAGTTCAGGCACGCCCCTCCGGACGGTGAGTGTGCCAACGTCTCCAGCACAGACGCGTAACTACAAGACGACCACCCCCGAAACGCGGTATGCGATGCATGAAGCAGTTGCGAATCGACACGCAACAAGACATCCTTTGCACAATCGTCCAAGCAAGGTCTGCTAATAGGCCCTGATGTGGATAAAGCAAAAAAAAGTTAGACGCTGAGCCCACAGGCATCAGTCACCGATCGGTTGTGAGGCGCTTCAGAAAAGCGCACTGCATGACCGCCGGCTGGGGGGATCAAACATGAAACATGGAACGCAACGCGGCGTACTGTCTGCCGTGAGGCAAACCATTGGCCAGCTATTTCGGGACCGGGGGAACTCATGAAGAATCCAGAGGCAATGCCTTCTACGACCATTCTTGAATTTCCACAAATGAATTCTATAAGGCGGCTCATGCCCTTGAGCGCCGAAGAGCTTGCAAGTTCAAATGCCAGCAATACGTCTGACTATGGAAAAGCGGCACCTTTGAAAAACTTCGGCCTAGACCGCGACTTCCGTTTCGGTGACTATGGCGATTTTCTAAACAAGTTGCGCTTAGAAAAATTAAGAGCGCAACGCTCAGGCTCTCCTCTTTCCATAGCACTGTATCGGATCCAGCCCGAAAATGAATGTATTGAGGGCCTAGGTGTTTTCCAGTTATTGGAATCATTGGACACCACCTCACGCGAAACCGATATTATTGGATATATCGGCGACGAGGTCATTGCCGTGCTTTGCCCGGATACGGATGCTGAAGGTTTGAAGACATTTGTAGGGAAGATAAATGCGCTGACGGGCGGTGCATGGACTCCAAAAGATATCGCGACCTATCCAAATGAATTGTTCGAGGGGCTCGCTGCGCTGCACCGGCGAACGTCAGAAATGCAAAGTCTCATTACTGGCGAATATCTTAAAACACAACGTAATGGGTACAGATTAAAACGTTGCATCGATATTTTAGGATCTATGTGCGCGTTAGCAATTTTCTCTCCGCTAATGCTGCTAGTGGCTATTGCCATCGCAGTCACATCACCAGGTCCTATTTTTTTCAAGCAACTGCGCCTCGGCAAAGGTGGCATTTCTTTTTGGTGCTATAAATTCCGGTCTATGGTGGCCAATGTTGACGACAATATTCACCGAGAGTTTGTCGCTTCATTGATCAACGGAGAATCTTCGCACGCCCAGGATGCATCCGGAGAGGTGCCACTCTTTAAAATAAAAGCTGATCCAAGGATCACCTGGATAGGAAATATCATTCGAAAAACAAGCATCGACGAGTTGCCTCAACTTTTCAATGTCCTTAAAGGTGAAATGAGTCTAGTCGGGCCGCGTCCCCCCATTCCCTATGAGGCAGAAAATTACAAAGCATGGCATTTGCGTCGAGTTTTGAGTGCAATGCCAGGTATCACTGGTTTATGGCAGGTTGAGGGCCGCAGTCGCGTCACATTTGACGAAATGGTGCGAATGGATTTGCGATACATTCGTGATTGCTCCCTGGGACTAGATATAAAAATCTTGCTAAAAACCATAAAAGTCGTGCTTCGAGGTGAAGGCGCACAATAACTGAATTTGGAAGGATAAATATGAAAATCCAAGGCGCAAAAATTCTGATCACTGGCGGAGCAGGCCTTATAGGCTCCTCCACCATCGATCAACTTCTAAAGAATTATTCGCCAACTCGAATAATTATCTTGGACAATTTAGTGCGCGGATCTATTGCAAACATCCATGGCATACTGAAAGATCCTCGGGTGACCTTCATACACGGCGACATCCGGGATATGGGGTGTGTCCGCAAGGCTATACATGGCGTAGATGCAGTGATCCATATGGCCGCGTTGCGTATCACAGCATGTGCTGCAGATACTCAGGAAGCTATGCAAGTTATGTGCAACGGGAGCTTCAACGTAGTGGAGGCGGCCCGTGAAGCCGGCGTCAAAAAAGTCGTAGCTGCCTCATCGGCTTCAATTTACGGTTTGGCGGATAGCTTTCCTACATCGGAAAGACACCACCCTTATAACAATCAAACATGGTACGGCGCAGCCAAGGTAATGCTTGAAGGTTTGTTGCGCTCTTATCATGCAATGAGTGATTTGCATTATGTTGCGCTACGCTATTTCAATGTATATGGGCCACGGATGGATTTGCATGGAAGATATACCGAGGTGTTGATTCGTTGGATGCAGCGAATTGATGCCGGGCTGCCACCGATCATAATGGGCGATGGCAATCAAACGATGGATTTTGTTTACATCGATGATGTTGCTCGTTCCAACGTGCTTGCATTGGCATCGGATGTCGATGATGAAGTTTTCAATGTGGCAAGTGGTACGGAAACCAGTCTTAATGATTTAGTGACTGCCCTGTTAAACGTGATGGGGTCAAATTTAAAGCCAGAATACGCTCCAGAACGCAGCGTAAATCCAGTGCCGCGCAGATTGGCCGATGTATCGAAAGCCAAAAACTTGCTGAATTTTCAATCCGAGGTGAGCCTTGAAGATGGATTATCACGCTTGGTTAAGTGGTGGCAGTTAAACAAGCATTGTGTGGAGGCTGCATGATTCCGATTACAAAACCGGTGATGGGCGAGGAGGAAGCGCAGGCTGCAAGTCGGGCTGTCTTAAGCGGTTGGACATCGCAAGGTCCTGAGGTTGCAGCATTCGAAAAAGAGTTTGCGGCATTCGTTGAGGCGCCTTATGCGTGTGCAGTTTCCAATTGCACGACTGCGTTGCATTTGGCGCTATTGGCAGCCGGTGTTGGACCTGGTGATGAAGTCGTTACGGTAAGCCATTCTTACATTGCCACCGCCAACAGCATTCGGTACTGCGGTGCCACTCCGGTATTTGTAGATATTGATGCGCAGTCTTACAACCTGAATGCCACTTTGTTGGAGGCTGCGCTTACCAAACGCACACGAGCTATTTTGTGTGTGCATCAAATTGGCCTGCCTTGTGATTTGAGTGCAGTTATAGATGTCGGCCGTCGACACAAAATTCCCGTTATCGAAGACGCGGCCTGTGCCATCGGTAGTGAAATTTTTTGGAACAACGAATGGCAAAAAATAGGCGCACCACATGGCGACGTAGCATGTTTTTCATTTCATCCCAGGAAAATTATCAGTACGGGTGACGGCGGCATGATCACAACGCGCCATGCGGAATGGGACAAGCAATTTCGGTTGCTTCGTCAACATGGCATGAGTGTGTCGGATACAGTGCGGCATTCATCAGCGCAAGTAGTTTTTGAATCGTATCCAACGCTTGGCTATAACTATCGAATGACGGATATACAGGCTGCTGTTGGACGAGAACAACTCAAGCGTCTACCTGGAATTGTGGCTCAGCGTCGAGCGCTGGCGCTGCGCTACGGGGAGTTACTGAAAAACATTGAAGGTCTCGGTCTTCCATCAGAACCAGATTGGGCAAAAAGCAACTGGCAGAGTTACTGCATCCGGTTACCCGTCGACTGTGATCAACGTGAAGTCATGCAGTGGATGCTTGACAAGGGCATTAGCACGCGACGAGGTGTTATGTGCAGCCACCGGGAGCCTGCCTACGCTGGTTTTGACATTCGTCATTCGCTGCTTCACTCAGAGTTAGCCCAAGACCAATGCATTTTATTACCCCTATTCCCCGGCATGTCGCTGGGCGAACAGACTTATGTAACAGACGCCTTGCGACAGGCCTGTGAAAATAGATATTTAAAATTATCTCAAGTGAGCGAAGCTGCACGGGAGCTGCTTGGTGGCTGACAGCATTTCGTCACTACCGATCGATGATTCAACTTCAAGTAGCACTGCATCCACTGGTCAAAGACGGGCGCATGGCTACCGCGATATATTGAAGTCGACTGCGCTGATCGGTAGCGCCACCGCGATCAACATCGGCATTGGTATCATCCGCACAAAAGCCATGGCGATGCTGCTGGGCCCCGCAGGGTATGGGGTAATGGGGACCTTTGGGCAAATAACTGATTTAGCCCGCACCGTTGCTCAACTAGGAATTAATTCTAGCGGCGTGAGGCAGATCGCCGACGCAGTAGCTTCAAATGATCAAAGGCACATCGCACGCACGGTCCACGTGCTCCGATTTGTTTCCATAGCTTGTGCTCTGATTGGGGCAGCAGGTCTGGCCATTTTTGCAAAACCTATAGCGGCGTTGACCTTTGGCAGTGCAGATCATGCCTCGGCCATGTGGTGGCTTGCACTGGCAGTATTCTTTGGGCTGATTACAGGCGGACAGGGTGCGCTGCTACAAGGCATGCGGCGTATTCCGGAAATGGCTAAATTGGCGGTTATTGGTGGTTTGATGGGTTTGGTTATAGGTGTGCCATTGGTTTATTTTTACGGAAGCACAGGGATTGCACCATCCCTGACGGCCAGTGCAGCTTGCCTGGCGTTGGCTTCGTGGTGGTACACGCGCCGTATCAAATTGGACAGGCCAGCCATGAAGCTGGTGGAAATACTTAAGGAGTCCGGCACGCTGTTCAAACTAGGTCTTGCATTCTTAGTCAGTGGCTTTCTCATGCAAGGTGCAGCCTACGTGGTGCGCATCGTCATACTGCAGCATGATGGTGCCGATGCTGCTGGTTTTTACCAAGCAGCATGGACCTTAGGCGGGCTGTATGCCGGGGTAGTACTCCAGGCACTTGGTACGGATTTTTATCCCCGGCTGGTGGGCGTGGCTCATTCGAATGAAGAATGTAATCGGACAATAAATGAACAAGCGCAAATCAGCCTCTTACTCGCTATACCAGGTCTTGTAGCGACCATATCACTGGCGCCGTTGGTAATAACACTGTTCTACAGCGAGGCATTTCACGCTTCAGTAGAAATTTTGCGTTGGATTTGCATTGGCATGGCTTTGCGTGTATTTATATACCCGGTGGGATATCTTGTGGTTGCACGTAATAAACAGGTGCTCTTTTTCTTGATGGATGCTGCTTGGTGTGTTGCCAACGTGCTGCTCACTTGGTGGTTGGTAGATTGGATTGGGACAATGGGTGCCGGTTTGGCTTATGCGGCATCTTACGGATTGCATGCACTGCTGGTTTACTTCGCAGCCAGGAAATTAAGTGATTTTCAGTGGAGCCGCTCCACGTTTCGCACGGCATGCTATGGCGCCTCTACTGTTACCGTCGCATTTTTTGCAGTAGAGATTTTGCCACCTATTTGGGCTTATATTGTGGCAATCGGTGTGACAATGTTATGCAGCATTGTTTCGCTGCGTTCGCTTTTAGAACTGGTGTCGCCTCAACGTCAAACGGGGGCACTGCGATACCTGCTTAAATTGGGGAAGGTGATTTCATGAGCTCCATCGATGTCGTAATTCCCTGTTATCGCTATGGCCGTTACCTGCGTGAATGCGTGGAAAGCGTGCTGAGCCAGGATGTAGAAAAAATTCGAGTACTCATTATTGACGATGCTTCGCCTGATGAAACTCCAGAAATTGGAACTTCGCTGGCACGAAACGACAAAAGAGTAAGTTACGTGCGTCATGCTGTGAATGCGGGTCATATTAAAACATATAACGAAGGTCTTGCATGGGTCAAAGCTGAGTATATGTTGCTCTTGTCAGCTGATGACTGTCTCATGCCAGGTGCATTTTCTCGAACCATCGATTTCATGAGCCGCCATCCAAAGATGTCTCTTTGTTTTGCTGAGGCAGTTGAATTACATAACGGCGGGCAATTGACGCCGGTGCCGTCTAACATACCTGGGGAACCTGGTGCCGAAGTTGTGATGAATTTGCATGAATTTCTAAGTCACTGCCTTTTGGCCGGCTCCAGCAACATCGTATGTACGCCGACTGCCGTGGTCAGAACTGATTTTTTAAAGCGTCTAGGATTTTACCGCGATGATTTGCCGCACAGTGCAGATTTCGAAATGTGGCTTCGGCTCGCGGCTCATGGTCCTGTTGGTTTTATTAAGAATCCCTTAGCTTTCTACCGTAGGCATGACGGTAATATGACATTAGGGTATTTGAACGAAAAAATTCTGGCTGATTTTAAGCAGCGAAAAGCTGCTTTTGATATTTTTCGGAAGGAAAACGAGTGTGTAATTAATGATATGCCGGTCATGTATGAAAAATTGTTGTGTCACTTGGCGCAACATGCCATCGGAATCGCGAGTATGGCGTTCAATGGAAAGAAGACTGCACTCTGTGATGAAATATGTGAATATTCTGAACTTATTTACCCAGCTATCAAAAAGACGCGCGCATGGTGGCTGCTTAAATGCAAGAAAATAATTGGATTTGGTTTGGTGGATGTATTGCGTCGATGGGCTTTTTTTAACAATCGCTTGAAAAATATATGACTATCTTTTTATTTGAGTGTTGTCAAGAATCTAAGGTTGCACGCATTTAGTTGTGTGCAGTAAAAATTCTAGGAATATTTATATGCAGCTCGTTTCTAATAAAAAACATGAAAAAAAACCGTACGCGATGCTGCCCGTTGCGGTTGCCGCAGATGCTGCCTACTTGATGCCTCTTGCCACCACACTTCGCTCAATCGCGGACAACAATGAACAGAGTTGGCCCCTTCAATTTTTCGTATTGAACGATGGAATTGACTGCGATGCGCGTAAGCAGATTGAATCATCGTTGCCTGATGGGGCTGCAGTTTTTCAATGGATAGACATTGACCTAAAACCGTTTCAGGCGTTTAAAACACTGCCGCGAATTTCAAAGATGACATTTGCTCGATTGGTATTGCCGTTTGTTTTGCCAATACACATCGAAACTATTATTTATTTGGATATCGACGTCTTGGTGCTTGGCAGCTTGACTGAATTAAGTTTGGTACTCCTTAATGATGCACCTTTTGCCGCCGTCAAAGATCCGTTGGACTTGTGCATTCATGATCCAAGTGCGCGTAATGCTGGTGTGCCAATGGTCAATAAATATTTTAATGCCGGCATGCTGCTGATACAACCATTTCAATGGCGAAAAAAATATATTTCAGAACGAGCTATTGATTATTTAACAAATTATCCGCAGACGCCATTTGCTGATCAGGACGCACTTAACGTTGCAGCAGATGGAGCGTGGCTGGAATTAAGTAATGTCTGGAACTTTCAGGGGCATAGGACGACTGACATTCAAAAATGGCAAACGTTACTGAAGCCTCACGTCATTCATTTTGTAACGGAGCAAAAGCCGTGGAAACCACAATTTCCCAGTGCATATGCTCAACTTTATGATTCGTATAGAGGACGCACCAAATTTGCTCGCAAACCTTCAGCCATATTTGCGGATGTTGTTATTGGGTATATTTGCCGTATGATAAAAATTTTGCGCAATAGTCTGTCAATTACGCGTTTATGCGCATCTTTCAAGTGACCAAAGCATGTGAGTGGGAGGGGCATGATGGTGCCTCGCAGACCTCCGAGAGACCGAAAACCATGCGCCGTGTGCAAGACTCATTTAATATTTCTGTTGTCATTCCAACTTATAATCGGGGATTCTGTATACATTCTGCTTTGAATTCAGTTTTTGCGCAAACATTGCGCCCTTATGAAGTCATTGTCGTAGATGACGGGTCCAGTGATGACACGGCAGCCGTAGTCGCCACGTATGGCCAGTCGGTTCGCTATCTTGTACAACGCAATGCTGGGGCCAGTGCTGCTCGAAATACCGGTATTCACGCGGCATCCGGTGCATGGGTAGCTTTTCTCGACTCGGACGATGAATGGCGGCCCAATAAACTCGAGATACAGGTTCGGGAATTGCAGGAATATCCAGAAGCCGTGGGACACTTTGTAGATTGCTTAATTCAACGGCCAGGATTTTTCAACAAAACGGTGTTTGAAGTCCGTGGTCGGTTGCATGATTTTCATGCTGAGCCATATCGTAAAAGACCACTGCGGGACGTGCTGATGTCGCTGTTTTTCCCTTCCGCTTGGCTTGTGAAGCGCGAAGTCTTACTACAAGCGGGTGGATTTGATACAGAACTGAAAGTATGTGAAGACACAGACTTGTTGGCACATATTGCTCTGAAAGGTCCTTTTGTCGTGAGCTGTACTCAAGGTGTCATTTTGGAGCGGCAAGGCGAAAATGAAGGTTTGTCCGATTTATGCGCACGCGACCCTTTACAGTATTTTCAGACAATGTGTAAATCGTACCAAAAGCTTGCGCTAGTAAAAGAACTCACGAGCCAAGAGAAATATCTTGTCAGTCATGAATTGGCCGCAGTTCATATGGAACTGGCTATATTGAAGGCTCGTTCAAAAAACGTCAAAGCCATGAGACAGGAAGTGCATCGAGCGTTGGCTGCTAATCACTCAGCGCGAACCTTGTGCAAGGCTTTATCGCTTTTAATACTAGGTCCTTCCTTGTACGCCATCTTGTTGAAGCGCTTGCGCCCTAATGCTTGGGTGGAAGCCGGACGGAGCCACCGACATGCATGACCTCATTCCTAAAGTTTCGGTTGTCATTGTCAACTGGAATGCCAAAAGATATCTACTGGAATGCTTGGAATCCCTTGCAGGGTGTGCTTACCGGGGAAATTTGGAAATAATAGTTGTAGACAATAATTCATCTGATGGATCACAGGAGGCAGTGCGTAAAGAATTTCCGAAAGTTAACCTTATTCGCAATTCAGACAATTTTGGTTTTGCAAAGGCAAACAACATCGGCATCAAACAGTGCACGGGTGAATATATTGCACTTATAAATTCTGATGTGAATGTAGACGCAGGCTGTATTGCATATCTAGTTGATTTTTTAGAAAAAAATCCGACTGTTGGTATGGCCGGGCCACGCATCATTGGCGGAGATGGGAAACAACAGCTTTCTTGTCGCGGTTTTCCCAGCCTGTGGAACATGGCCTGCCGCGCATTGGCTTTGGATGTTGTTTTTCAAAATTCAGAATGGGCAACAGGATATCAACTTCCTCATCGCCCGGACGATCGTTGCTCAGAGGTTGATATTCTAAGCGGTTGCTTTTGGTTGGCTCGCCGTAGTGCCATAGATACAGTTGGTTTGCTTGATGAAGCATTCTTTATTTATGGCGAGGACATGGACTGGTGTAAACGCTTTTGGAGTGCTGGTTGGCCTATTGTCTATGTGCCTTTCACTGCATCCGTCCATTATGGCGGTGCCAGTTCTGCAAACGCGCCGCAACGATTTTTCGTGGAGATGCAAAAAGCAGATTTACAGTACTGGATCAAGCATCACTCAGCTGGTGCAGTCTTTATGTATAAAGCCATTGTTTTTGCGCACCATGGCATTCGGGTAGTTGGTCACTTTGCCAAGAGTGCAATTAAAAGCAGTTCACGACAATCGCATCGGCATAAAGTTGCTTGTAGCCTTGCCTGCATCAAATGGCTTTTGTCGTATAACAAGCAGCAAATTCTCAATCCGGTAAAGGCATAAGGAGAAGTCATGCAAAATTTAGCAAATTCGTTTGTGCTCCTTACTGCGGCCAAGAATGAAGCCAAATATATAGGTGTGACCATTGAGTCGGTTTTGAGGCAAAGCGTTTTGCCAAAGGCTTGGCATATTATGGACGATGGTTCCACAGATGAAACCGCTGACATAGTGCGTCGTTTTGCCCGGCAACATAATTTTCTTCATCTTCACACAATTGCCAGCAGAAATGGTGGCGAACGGAACTTTGGTGCTCAGTATCGCGCTATTAATAAGGCATATTCTTTGGTAAAGGCGGAAGCTTTTGAATTTGTATGTATGCTTGATGCTGATATTGAATTGAAATCGAATTATTATTTTCGATCCATTATTGATGAGTTTGAGCGAGATGCAGACCTTGGCCTTGCTGGAGGCTATATCTATGAACGTTCAGGAGATATCTGGAAGTGCAGACCTGCAAATTCTCCGACGTCCGTTGCGGGAGGTGTGCAAATGTTTAGGCGTGTCTGTTTCGATGAAATTGACGGATATCAGGCGTTGATGTATGGAGGAGAAGATTGGTTGGCTCAGGTTCATGCACAGCATGCCGGTTGGAAGGTTCGTTCGCTTTTGCATTTGCCGGTACACCATTATCGGCCCACGTCATCTGCTGGGGGGCGACTGAAGGGTATTTTTCGCATGGGCATGCGTGATGCTTCTTTCGGCTCTCATCCTGCTTTTGAGCTTGTCAAGTGCGCCCGCCGAGCACGTGAGGCGCCAGTGTTGATTAATCCGTTGGTCCGGCTGTCTGGTTATTTCTGGTACGGGCTCAAACACAAATCACCTGTGGTGCCTTCAGACGTTGTTCAAACCCTGCGTAAGGAGCAGATTCAACGGGTATTTGAATGGACTAAACGGCCGTTTAACCGTTTCATCTCCAGCGACAAGGCGCTAGTTGGCCGAGACGAGTCACTGCGCTGATGCTTGCTTCTTGCACGGACCGTCCACGGGAACAAAAGTGACGTTTCTCGGCATTGCGTTTCTGCTTCTTGCTCTGGCGGCGCAATTTGTGCTGCCGCGTCGGTTCGCCCTGCTTCCGTTGATTTTGGGATTTACATGGATGACCCGTGGGCAGTTAGTGGATCTTGGGTTTGTCAATATTAGTATCACAAGAATTATCATCGTTTCCGCTATTTTCAGGGCCTGGCTACGCGGTGAACATTTGTTCAACGGCCCGTCACACGTCGATAAATGGATATATATTTGGGCGCTTGTATTGCTGGTCACAACACCTTTTCACTTGCCGGACACAACAGTATATCGACTTGGTATTATTTGGGATTATGTGGGGGTTTATTTTTTGTTTAGATTATTTGTGATAAAACGTGAAGATATCGAGTTGGTTTTTAAGATTCTTTTTATCGCATTTTTTCCAGTTGCGCTGTCAATGCTGTACGAGCAGCATACTGATGACAACGTGTTTAGGGCCTTAGGCGGCGTGCCGTTGGTTTCGCCACATCGCACTAACGGTATTCGTGCCTGTGGGCCTTTTCCTCACCCTATCCTCGCCGGGACTGCCGGAGCTATATTGGTGCCCATGGCGGCCTATTTTTGGAAAAGCGCAAGGAGCTGGGCGGTTCTTGGTGGGCTAGCTGGCCTTGGTGTTGTTTATGCAAGTGGATCAAGCGGTCCCATGTTGATGACTGCAATAGGGCTGGCTTGCATGGTGATTTGGCCTTTGCGTGGGCAGGTGCGCATTTTTCAATGGGCAGGAGTTCTATTGGTGTTCTTGTTGAACTTGGTGATGAACGATCCTGTTTATTTTTTACTTGCGAAAATTGACGTCGCAGGTGGAAGTATGGGTTGGCATCGGGCTCAATTGATCCAGTCAACTTTGGCGGCAGTCAGCGAATGGTGGTTGTATGGCACAGATTACACCCGGCATTGGATGCCTACAGGAATTCCTGCCAGTGATCGGCATACTGATATTACTAATCACTATATTGCCATGGCCGTTTATGGCGGGATTGGATTGTTGATCGCATTCATAGGTTTGCTGGTCAGTGTGTTTCGAGGTTTGGGGTTGGCCATTCAGAATGAATCCGTCGATGTCAAAGAAAGATTTTTGGCTTGGACTTTGGGATCAATTCTTGTGGCGCACTCGTTCAATTTTCTTTCCATAGTGCTTTTTGACCAGTCGATAATTTCATTTCTATTAGTGGTTGGCCTAGCTGTCGGTTTGTGTTCAAAAACGCTGCCTATGCCCGACAGCAATATTGAGCTTCAAAAGTCCATCGGGAGGATTGGTCTACAATGAACTCCGATCAAAAAATATATCAAGCTGTGCCAATCAAGCTTTTGGTGGAAGGCAATTTCGCCCCACGCCTTTTGGCTGCTCTTAAAGATTTACTGCCGCTGAGTGTGGTCGTTAGCCGGTTCAGTAGTCAAATGTCGACCGGGATGTCCGGTGTACTGACAAGTGATCGGTCAGTTTGTAAAAATAGCACGCTGCTGTCGACCGATACGCTGGTTTTGCCATCAACGGCTCCAGATAACATTTTGCGTGGTCCTCTGAAAATTGAGTTTTCGGATTTGGATCAAGTTCCTTGGCCTTTTCGAGGCCGCGAACTGGAGTCCGAAGTTTCAGTTTTGCCAGTCCAATTGAAGCTTGATTCCGACGAGATTGTGCTCGCAAGGTGTGATGGGCAGCCTATATGGACCATGGCGAATCGTCATGGAATGGCTATTTTCCGTTCCGCTTTTCCATTGTTGGACATTGCGGAAGGAGGCAGCTTTTCGTTGGCATTTTCAGATCAATTCTTCGTTCAAAATCTGCCATTGCTGCATTTGCTGCGACGGATTGGATCCGCAGCCATTGGCGACGTGCCGCCGCTGCGCGCAGCTTTTATGTTTGACGATCCTAATCTCCACTGGCCAACCTATGGCCGCGTTGATTATCGGGAAGTAGTGACTCGCTCACGAAAAAATAATTATCACGTTTCGTTTGCGACGATTCCTTTGGATACTTGGTATACCCATCGATCTACTGCAGAGATATTCAAGCAAAATCCCGATGCCATATCGTTGCTTGTGCATGGCAATAATCACTCAAAAAATGAGTTGGCACGTCAGCATTTGGCGTCAGACCGTACAGCACTGGTATCGCAGGCGCTGGAGCGCATCGTGAAGCTTGAGCAGTCCACGGGGCTGGGAGTTTGTCGCGTCATGGTGCCCCCGCACGGAGGCTGCTCTGCGGATATGCTTGGTGCATTGGCCCAAGGCGGGTTTGAGGGTGCGTGCATTTCGGCTGGTTCTTTGATGGCGCATAACCCGCAGGCGTCTTGGATATCGACGCTAGGTTTCCTCCCCGCCGAAAACATCGAAGGCTGCACGGTACTGCCACGTGCCGCGTTTACCGGCCGGGCGCGCAATGCGGCGCTGATTTGTGCCTATCTTGGCCGTCCCATTGTTCTCAGAGGCCATCAGGACGATTTGAAAAATGGTATTGAGCTGCTTGACGAGCTGGCCGGGTTTGTCAACGGATTAGGCCCCGTCAACTGGACCAAGCTGTCCTCATTGATGCGAATGAGCTTCACGCAACGGCACGAGGGACAGATTTGTTACCTCACGCCGCTGGCTCCACGGGTGGATTTTGAAGTCCCTGCAACAGCTCAGCACTTGGTCATAACACCCCCTCCATGGGCGAGGGACGGTGGTTGCCGAATCAATTTTGCCGGCGGCAGTGTGCGAGTTTGTGCCGGCGAGAGCTGGTCGCTGGTTGGTCGCGAAGGTAGGCGAATCCAGGTTGTGCACGAAACAGCCACTACACCCGTCAAGCCGTTAAGAGCGGCCCGCACACCTGCCTCTTTGATCGTGCGCCGCCTATTGACTGAAGGTCGCGACAGATTTTTACCTGCATGACGCTCAACTGCGCCTCCATCTTCAACAACCATGAACGCCACCATGAAGCAACCTGTGCGCATCTTGATGCTGGTTGAGAACAACGCCTATCCGTTTGATGTACGTGTCCGGCGTGAGGCCACTGCCCTACAGGAGGCAGGCTATGACGTTACCGTCATTGCCCCCCGCGCAACAGGCCAGCCATGGACTGAGACCATTAATGGCGTCAAGGTGCATCGCTTTCCGGCGCCACCAGGAGGAGCAGGACTGTTGAGCTACGCGGCCGAATTTCTCTATGCCACGCTTGCCATGCTCGCCGTAGCTTTGAAGGTTTTTTTTAAACATGGCTTTGACGTCATTCACGCAGCTAATCCGCCGGATACGCTTTTCATCGTGGCGGCGGTGTTCAAGCCCTTTGGTGTGAAGTTCGTTTTTGACCACCATGATCTGGCACCTGAAACCTATTTGTCCCGCTTCCAGCGGCCCAAGCGCAACGCGGTCTATTGGGCTTTGCGCCTGCTTGAGCGCTGTACGTTTGCATTGGCTGACCTAGTGATCGCTACCAACGAGTCCTACAAGGCTGTCGCCATGTCGCGGGGTCACAAGCGCGCCGATCAGGTTTACGTTGTGCGCAACGGTCCGCCCTTGGCCTTCAAGCCGTGCAGCCCGGATCCCGAGCTGGCGGCGCGGGCGCCTAATTTGGTTGGCTATATAGGCACCATGGGCCCGCAGGACGGCGTCGATTACTGGTTGCGTGCTTTGCACGAGTTGGTTTTCACCCTAAAGCGTAAGGATGTGCTTGCCGTAGTGATTGGTGATGGCGATGCTATGCCACAGCTGCGTGCATTGGCTAAAGAATTAGCGCTGGAGCCTTATATATGGTTTACCGGGCGAGTAACGGATCAGCAAGTGCTTTCCTACTTGAGCACTGTTCAAGTTTGCGTGCAACCGGATCCACTGAATCCGCTCAATGACAAGTCCACCATGAACAAGGTGATGGAGTACATGGCTTTGAGCAAACCCATCGTAGCTTTCGATCTTTGTGAAACTAAGCGCTCGGCTCAAGAAGCTGCCATCTATGCACCACCCAACGACGTTCTTGAGTTTGCCAAGAAGGTGATGTGGTTGATGGAAAACCCTGGCGAAAGGGAACGCATGGGTGAAATCGGGCGGATGCGTGTTATGAGCTCACTGGCCTGGGACCATTCCGCCCCTCGTTTGGTGCAGGCTTATGTCCAAGGTCTGAGCCTGGAGGCGGGAAATAGAACTGCCGGCAATTTGCAGTAATTAATAAGCGATAACAGCATCTGGCCGGTGAAGTTGGGGCATGGCAAGGAGGAACCCATGAACGTCGAAAAAATTTCGTTCATCGCAGCCGTCAATAATCGTCTTGTACTTGAGCGCAATTTGCTCCGCTCCCCTGCCCTGGCGGCAGGCCACCAGCACCAAATTCTGATTAAGGAAGGTTTTTCTTCGGCATCAATGGCATATAACGAAGCGGTCAAGGAAGCCACGGGAGATATTCTAGTGTTCATTCACCAGGATGTTTATCTGCCGCAAGACTGGTTGGCTAATATGTTGGCGGCGATCGCGCAGTTGGATTGCCGCGGTATACGGTGGGGTGTTCTGGGTTGTTATGGCGTGCGTAGGCAGAGCGAAGGCAGCATGGGTCTGGGGCAGGTTTATTCAACTGGATGGGGATTGCAAGGCAAGCCAATTTCGGATCCCGAACCGGTACAAACGCTGGATGAAATAGTGCTGATCACAAGGGCCAGCAATGGCTTAACTTTTGACTCTTCGTTGCCAAGTTTTCATCTGTACGGCACAGATTTGTGTCTCATCGCGAGAGCACGTGGTTTACAAAATTTTGTGATACCTGCCTTTTGTGTTCACAATACCAATCAGTTGCTTGAGTTGCCGACAGATTTCTACAAGTGTTATTCCTATGTGAAAAGAAAATGGAAAAGTCAATTGCCCATTTATACTTCCTGCATAGAAATATCTCGCTTTGATGTCGATATGGTCAAGCGTCGGTTGCAAGCTGCGGTTTTAAGAGGATTAAAGCTGCAAGGCACGCCGGCACTCAGAATTGACGATCCGCGCACGGCTATTCCCGTGGCAGGTGATTTTGCAAATACATAAAAACTATTTAAATTTGAAATTGGCCTCGCGGCTGTACGGAGGGAAAGATGAGGATCAGTATTTTTGGCCTTGGCTATGTTGGTGCGGTTTCCGCAGCTTGTCTAGCGCAGGATGGGCACCAAGTGATAGGTGTTGATTCGAACCAGGACAAAGTGGATTTTGTGAATCAGGGTATTGCTCCCATTGTTGAGAAAGATATTGCGGAGATGACGCTGGAAAACGTCCGCCTCTCACGCCTGCGAGCAACCACAGATGTCCAAGAGGCCATTCAAAATACTGACGTATCGTTGGTCTGTGTAGGAACGCCGTCACAGACGAATGGCAATCTTGACCTGTCATTCGTTCGGAAAGTATGCGAGGAAATAGGTACGGCGTTGCGAGACAAGGATGCCTACCATGTGGTTGCCTTACGTTCAACAATGCTTCCAGGATCTGCGCGCAGTGTGGTACTACCGAGCTTGGCTGTAGCGTCAGGAAAAATGCCCGGCAAGGATTTTGGTGTGTGCGTAAATCCAGAGTTTTTGCGTGAAGGGACTGCCGTTTACGACTATCGTCATCCGCCTAAAACGGTTATCGGTGAAACCGACACGCGCGCCGGTAATGTGCTCGTCAAGCTCTATGCAGGCATTGAAGCACCTCTTGTCCGGACCTCTGTGGAAACGTCGGAGATGGTTAAATATGCCGACAATACGTGGCATGCGATAAAAGTTGTATTTGCTAATGAAATTGGCAATATTTGCAAGTTGACTGGGATTGATGGACAGGAGGTTATGGACATCTTCTGTCGTGATACTAAGCTCAATTTATCTGCATATTACATGAAACCAGGTTTTGCCTTCGGCGGCTCCTGTCTACCCAAAGACGTTAGAGCGTTGGCCTACAAAGCCAGAAGTCTGGATTTGGACGCTCCCATGCTGAATGCTATCCTGCCGTCCAACGAGCGGCAGATCCGCAAGGCTATTGACATGATCGTTCGCAAGGGTCAGCGAAGAGTTGGGATATTGGGTTTTGCATTCAAGGCTGGTACGGATGATTTGCGTGAATCGCCCATGGTTGAAGTCATTGAGCACCTCATCGGTAAAGGGTATGACCTCCGTATTTACGACCGTAATGTCAGTCTCGCTGCGCTGACAGGCACGAATCGTGAATTTATTCTTCATCGTATTCCTCACATATCTCGTCTGATGGTGTCGACCCTTCAGGAGATTATGGACCATGGTGAAACCCTGGTCGTAGGTAATAGTGCGGAAGAATTTCGCGATGTAGGTGATTGCTTGCGTCAGGGCCAAAATCTGGTGGATTTGGTGCGCATAGGGGATAAGCGCACCGGTGAAAATTACGACGGTATTTGTTGGTAAACGGCGGCCAGTCCTTTCCGTTGGGGGCTAGGTCATACTTTGCGTTAGAAATTAACTTGATTTACTGCGCTGGATATTATGAGTCGCCATCAAAAATCGCCCAAGGTTGCGGTAGTTGTTCCGGTTGGGCCGGGCATTCAAACTGCGCTGGATACGTTGGACAGTGTCGAAGCCTTTTGCGAAGGCAGCCATGTAGTCTATGTGGTCGACGACTGCACTACCGATGGCACTTACGAGGCCATACTTGATGCCCGCAAGCCCCATTGGCATGTGTTACGAAACAAGTGCAATCAGGGAATCGACCGCCTTACTCATACCCTTTGTACAGGCTTCAAGGCCGTCTTGCACGAAACGGATTGTGATTTAGTACTTCGCTTGGACCAAGACGCCTTACTTATCAAGCCTGGGCTGATTGCCGATGCTTTGCATTTCATGGAGAGTCATCGAGACGTCGGACTTTTTGGGGTTTACCGAGTCGATTTTAACCGCCCTCGTAGTTTTGAGTCGCACAGGCAACTCATCAAAACAGAGCTGAGTTGGCCCAGGCGGCTTGCAGGTATGGTTCCGTCATGGGCACCCTATTTCGATGCAGCGATGGCTCGGAATTACAGACCTGGTGACAATGTTTTCGGCGGTGCCTATTTTGTCACTCGTTCGTGCTTGTTGAGCATGCAGGCCATTGGTGCGCTGGATGTACCTTGGGACTGGCACAGCCGTATGCAGGAGGATGTTTATTTCTCCATGGTGGCTGTTGCGGCTGGCTTCAAATTGGGGCATTTCGCTGCACCGGATGGACCGCTATGCATGGAGTGGCGTGGACTGCCGCTGCCTGCACTGGAATTGGTTGCCAGCAAGTACAAATTGGTTCATTCTGTGGATAAAGGCAAGAACACAACACCGGCCGAAAATGGTGGAAAAAGTGCCAGAGAAGTTTTCAAGCTCAATAGACCATTTCGTTCTGTGCCATCTTGACGGTGCGGCATAGCTGGCAGCAGGTGGCCTATAGGAAACCGCTAGCCCGCAACAGCGCTTCGTCCTCAAACATGCAAGGTACATGGAATGCAAGCACAAGCTGCTAATTTTTGGGGAAAAGTGGAATTCAACGCCAGGCAACGGCGGTACCAAGTATTTGTTTCTCTTCTAAAAGCGTTCAAGTCACCACCGACTATCCTAGATATTGGCGGTACGATGGATTATTGGAAGACGCTTGGCGTGTCCCATAAGCTTGCGTCGCGTATCGTGTTATTGAATATGTTTGAACAGCCGGCCGGCGATGTTTTCGAATCTGTCACGGGTGATGCACGCGACCTTTCCAGGTACCGCGATCAGCAGTTTGATTTGGTGTTTTCAAACTCCGTTATTGGCCACGTTGGGGCATTTGGCGATCAAATGCGTATGGCCAGAGAAATGCAACGCGTTGGCAAGTCATTTTTCCTGCAAACGCCCAACCATGGATTTCCATTGGATTGGCGCACGCGCATCCCTTATTTTCACTGGTTGCCGGCATCAGCCCAAGCTTGGTGTTTCGAGCGCTTCGGTGTGGGCTCCTACGCCAAAGCCGCAGATCATGCGCAGGCCGTCGAGTGGGCCACGCGCATACGCAATATTCGGCGTGGCGAGCTGGCTCGGCTTTTTCCCGGCGCTACCTTGGTAAATGAACGCGTCTGCGGCTTCACCAAATCGTTCATGGTCCATAACATCACGCCCAGCCACTGAAACTGAGCGATTGGCCTATAGGGGCCTCAAGTTGATTTTTCCCCTGTTCTCCGAACACCTTTTAGGTGTTTGATCTTGGGAAGTCGTGGTGCTGACCTTCCCAGGAGAAGGCGCTATGGCAGCAGGTCTTCATGGCTCAGCCCGCATGACACCGCGAGTTCGAGCCGAACTCCAAGCGTCGCAAGAGACGACCGGCTCCTCGTCACTCTCTGTAACGGGCGTCAGTCCGGATGCAGGACGCGGATTCTCAACAGGTCAAGCCTGGCCCTCCTGTACGTCTGCCGCTCGAAGTACTTCAGCCGGTTGATCTGCCCCTCAACCTGCCCACTGCTCCATGGAGAACTGAACGCGGCTCGCACGGCTGTGTTAGCGCCGACCGAAAACTGGCTTTTCCTCACTCTCTGTGACGGGCGTCAGTTCGGGTGCAGGACGCGGATTCTCATCAGGTCAAGCTTGGGCCCCTGTACATCTGCCGCTTGAGGTACTTCAGCCGGTTGATCTGGCCCTCAACTTGCCCGCTGCTCCATGGAGAGCTGAACGCGGCTCGCACGGCTGAAAGATCAGCTTCGAGCCCGGCTGCGAAGCGCTGCAGGTCTGGCATCGGGCAGGTGTGCGCCTGGGACAGCCAATGATCGAATCCGTCGACGTCGCGACTGCGCGCGAGGCCGAACAACCGGAGCGCCAGCTCACGTGCCGCGGCGACCGTCGGCTCGATGCGACGAAGCGTTTCGACGAAGCGTTCCCGGTGGCTGCGCTCGGTCTGCATGAGCTGGCCCTCCTGCCAGCCCAGCAGCCAGGCACAGGCGCGACGCGCAGGCGGCGCAGAGATCGTGCGCACGGCGGCCGCGACGGAATGCAGCCTGTCGCCCTCAGGTGCAGCACCGCGCAGCCGCGCGAAGGCATCATGCACGATGCTGCACCCGCCGGTGAAGCCGCGAGCGCGCAGCTCGCGCCAGACCTGCATGGCATTGCGGCAGCCTTCAGCGGCGCGTGTGTCCATGTACTGGCGATGGGCGTCGAGCAAGTGCCGCGCGTCAATCTGGATGAGAGACGCGCGTCAATCTGGATGAGAAGAGTCGCGGGGTCTGGCGGGTGAAGGGCGTAGCCCGGAACCCGCCAGGCCCCGCGCGCGCCGGCGTTGGCCTCCCGTAGGCCTTGTCGGTGGTCGCGGTGGGTCCGGTATGAGGCAGGAATCTCGATTCCCGAGAGCCTGCCCTTGACCGGACGACACATCCACGACCACCAGATGAGGCTTTACATGAAGCTCAGACTGACCGAAGGGCTGCCCACGGCAGCCGCGCGCGCTGGCATCAGCGTGGCCACGGCCTACCGCATCGAGAAGGATCCGCGGCTGCCGTCCCAGAAGCAGGCACCTCGGGAGAGGCGCCGGCCAGATCCGCTGGCTGAGATCTTCGACAGCGAGGTGGTGCCGCTGCTCAAGGCCGCGCCCGGCGTGCGGCCGATCGCGGTGCTCGAAGAGATGATGCGGCGCCACCCGGAACTCACCCGCAGCGTGCGCCGTACCCTGGAGCGGCGCATCCGCACTTGGCGCGCCCAGCACGGCCAGGAGCACGACGTCATCTTCCGCCAAGTGCACGAGCCCGGGCGCATGGGGCTGTCCGACTTCACCGAGATGGACAGCCTGGGTGTGACGGTCGGCGGCGTGCCGCTGGACCACCGGCTCTACCACTTCCGGCTGGCCTGCTCGGGCTTCGAGCACGCGCACGTCATCCTCGGCGGCGAGAGCTACGTCGCGTTGGCCGAAGGCCTCCAGAACGCGCTGTGGGCCCTGGGCGGCGTGCCGCGCGAGCACCGCAGCGACAGCCTCTCGGCGGCCTTCCGCAACCTGGACTCCAAGGCGCGCGAGGACCTGACCTCGCGCTACGACGCGCTGTGCGCCCATTACGGCATGCAGCCCAGCCGCAACAACCGCGGTGTCGCGCACGAAAACGGCGCCATCGAGAGCTCGCACGGCCACCTCAAGAGCGCCATCCGTGACGCGCTGCTGTTGCGCGGCAGCGCCGACTTCGCCGACCTGATGGCCTACCGGGGCTTCATCGACGAGATCGTCAGCCGCCACAACGCGCGCAACGGCAAGCGCATCGAGGCGGAGCGCGCCGTGCTGCAGCCGCTGCCGGCCACGCGCACCTGCGACTACGAAGAGACGCTGGTGTACGTGACCTCGGCATGCGGCTTCACGCTGCGCAAGGTCTTCTACACGGTGCCCTCGCGGCTCATCGGCCACCGGCTGCGCGTGCGGCTGTACGACGACCGGCTGGAGGTGTTCCTCGGCGGCACGGCGCTGATGACGCTTGCCAGGGGTCGCACCGGTGGCAATGGCCGCCACGGCCATGTCGTGGACTACCGCCACGTCATCCACGCGCTGCGGCGTAAGCTCATGGCGCTGCTCAACCTGGTTTACCGCGAGCAGCTCTTCCCTGGCGAGGCCTACCGGCTGACGTTCGAGCGGCTGTGCGAGCAGCTGCCGCCGCGCGCAGCCTGCAAGACCATGGTCGAGCTGCTGAGCATGGCGCACGAGCGCGCCTGCGAGGCGCAGTTGGGCCAGCTGCTGCAGCAATACCTGACCGAGCACCGGCTGCCCAACCTCAATGAGCTGCGCGCCCACTTCGCGCCGGACCCGGCGCGGCTGCCGGAAGTCTGCGTGCAGCTGGCCTCGCTGAGCGACTACGAAGCCCTGGTCCATCGCCACACCGAGGTGCAAGCATGAGCGACGCCATCGATTCCACGCGACTGACGCTGCTGCTCAACGAGCTGCGGTTGCCCGCGCTCAAGCAGATCTGGTCGTCCTTCGCCGAGCGCTCCGACAAGGAAGGCTGGCCCGCGGCGCGGCTGATCATGGCGCTGGCCGAGCACGAGCTCGCCGAGCGCGACAGGCGCCGCATCGAGCGTCACCTGGGCGAGGCCCGGCTGTTGCCGGGCAAGACGCTGGAGAACTTTGACTTCGACGCCGTGCCGATGATCTCCAAGGCGCAGGTCGCGCGTCGCGAGCTGGCCCTGGAAGCTGCAATCAGCCGGCTCGACCGCTTTGATTTGGTCATTTTGGACGACTTTGCATACGTCACGAAGGACCAGGCCGAGACGTCGGTGCTGTTCGAGCTCATCAGCGCCCGCTACGAGCAACGCTCGCTGCTGATTACGGCCAATCAGCCATTTGGCGAGTGGGGGAAGGTCTTCCCCGATCCCGCCATGACGCTCGCAGCGGTTGACCGTTTGGTCCACCACTCAACCATCTTCGAACTCAACGTCGAGAGCTACCGGCGGCGCACCGCACTGCAGCGCAAGCAGGAAGGCCCGGGCCGTCCGGCCAGCTTCGCGACACCGAGGAATGCCGGCCGGACGCGGCGCGACAAACCAGCTGCCGAATAACTATTGCCCGCGTCAATCAACGCGCGCATCATCACCGCGCCGCGACAGTTTTTCTCAGCAAGCTTGAAGCGGGAGCACGCTGCGCCCGCTCGGGGAACGCATCCGCGTGCACGAAGCTCCGCACGGTGCAACGGTCGAGGTTCATAGCCTGACCAATTGCCCTGATCGATTCGCCGGCCCTGTGGCGACGTACCGCCTCTTCATAGCGGGCCAGCCGACATTCCCGGCGTGCGTTGCTCTGACGTTGACAAGCCTTGAGAGGTAGCTCGGTCGGCACGACATCCGCGGGTTCGGTGGGCGTCTCGGCCGGGATGGCTTCAAGCTGCAGCGTCTCAGTCGCCTGCCGGGCGGCTTCCTTCAGCTTGCCCGGGCAGCGCAGCAGCAGCCGCTCGAAGGCGTCGCGCAGGTTGGCCAGCAAGTGCCAGCGGTCAGCCACCTGCTGGGCGTCGGGGGCGGCGGTGCGTGCTGCATCGGCATAAGCGCCACTCCGGTCGCGGGCGATGACCTTAACGGCAGGCTGCTCCTTCAGCCAGGTGACGACCGTGGCTGCGTCGCGTCCGGCTAGCAGCTCGATCGGAAGGTGCCTCTCCAGGTCGACGACGATCGTGCCGTAGCGGTGACCGCGAGCCATCGCCCAGTCGTCGATGCCGATGACGACGGGCACCGTCGTCGGCAACGGACATCCGGCGCGACGTAGGTCACGCAGCACCGTCGGCCCGCTGACGCGCATGCCCAGGCATGCGGCCAGCTGGGCTGCCGCCTCGCCGCCAAGGGCGTAGCCCAGCGAGCGCATTGCCTCAACCAGCCGCAGCGTGCGTCGTTGGCCGGCGGCCACCAGCGTCTCGACCCGCTCGGAAAAGGTCCGCCGCGGGCAGCCGGGGTTGACGCACTTGAACCGCCGCACCTCGACGGCGAGCGTCACGGCCTGATCGAAGGATGGGCAGTCAGCTACCCGTCGCCGGTAACGGCCGTGCAGACGCGAACTGCTGCAGGTGCAGCGAGGACAGGCTGCCGACTGAACAAGGCTGCCGGCGTCCACCACCAGGCGGCTACCGCTGTCGTCCCAGGAGCTGACGTGCTTGCCCACGGCATCCAACATCGAGGACAGCCCGGGGATGACGACCAGGGTGTGATTGCGTTCTCGTACTCAAAGGGCTCGATCATGTGAGTCGCCAGCCTCCCGTCACAGAGATTGAGGAAGCGCCGAAAAGTCGCCGGCGTTGACAGCTACCGGTGTCGGCAAACGCGCCGGTTTCGCACCGCCCCGTTGGGCGCAGGTGCTTTGCCACGGTTCTTGCACGCGTCATCTTCATTCACAGCCGTGACGGCCGAAAAGCTGGCGACGGACAGACATGAGTGGAGGCACGGCTGCAGGGAGACACATCCCGGCGGTTCCGCCACGGTGTCGCAAGACACAGATGGCGTGCTCAAGCGCTGGTCCCGTTACCAAGCGTGCGGGTGACACGCCGCCTTCTTGACCGGCCTCCTTGGACCGGTGAAGCCACGCCGTAAGCTGGGAAAACCCGTGGTTCAGCCCGCGGCGGCGGGGTGCCCGTGGCCTGGCCTGGTTTCCACCATGGCAGCGCCACAAATGCAATTCGTTTCCCTGTCTCAGAAACTCCCTGATAAGTGTCGAATGTATCTGAGCACAAGCATTGTGATCATGCTTGCCTCGATTGAAGTTCCATATTTATCATCTGCGCCGTGATGGGCACAGTCCCAAGCCCAGCAATAGGTGTTCCCATGAGCGCAGGTTTCATTTTGATCATTCCTGCGCCGTGTTGTTCCAGATGGTAAACCGAGTAAGCTTAAATTACAGGCGCAAGGGTTTTGCCCAAGGTCCGAACTCAATTGCTGGTCTGCAGTCGGCTTTCGACCGACTTTCTGTGGCCGGCAATAGAACCGCTGACGGAAGCAATTTCCGGAAAAACGCCGTGTAGCAGTTCACAAACCAATGTCTGAGGCTGTCGCCTTGGTAGAGATTCGTCCGGACGTCGCTTGATTTGGAATAGGTTGGCGCACGGAATTCAGCATCAATCTTTGGTAACAAAGGCCGGTACAACCGGTCCTGCCGTTTCCGAAAAACAGGAGGTCTCAGCCATGTTTGATATTCCTGACATATGAGGCAGTGAATATGCGAACTACTTCCTCGTGAAGCGCCGATCTTATCCGGCCCACTCGCATAAACACACGGTCGAATTGTTCAAGCGCCCGGCAACCTTATTCGGACGCGGGGGCAGCTTTTTTCTGTCTATTTTTACTGACAACCATGGAATCCATCGTCAACACCACTCGTTACGCACTGCTGGCGTCCGTCATCTCGACCGCTGTCCTGTTCAGCGCCTGTGGCGGCGGAAATACCGATGACGCAGCGGATACTGCCAAGGCAACGGCTTCCGAAACTGCCATGGAAGTTACGCCGGCTTCCACGGACGGTACCTGGACGAAAAAGGCCGGCGAATGGGGTTCCTTCACGCTGGCTGCCAGCACCTACGTCCGTTACGGCGCGGGCACCAGGTGGATCGGAAAGTGGATCACCGGCACGGTGTATTGCAACAATGATTTCTTCGGCAGCGATCCAGCTTACGGTTCCGTCAAGGAGTGTGACGTTTTCAAAGCCTCGACGACGACCACTCCGACGCCCACGCCCTCGGGCTCGGCCATACTGAGCTGGACGGCTCCGACGAGCAGCATATCGGGCTATCGGGTGTATTACGGCACGGCCTCCGGCAAGTATTCCCAGTCTGTGGGCTCCGGTATCAGCGTGGGTTCCGGCGCCAGCAGCTATACCGTCTCCAATCTGGCGTCCGGTTCGACGTATTACTTCGCAGTGACGTCTTTTGATTCCGCTGGCAAGGAAAGCTCATTCTCTTCCGAGGCGAGCAAGCAAATTCCTTGAAAACCTCCAGAGCAGCCGTCCATAATTCAACCGAATCCCAAGCATCATGAATACCCGCCAACTTACCCGCATCGGTGCCGTGCTGGCCGCCAACCTGCTGATCGCCACCGCCGCTTCCGCTGCGAACTTCTACGTCAACAAGAGCGCCACCTGCGGCAGCACCTGTGACGGCACCACTTGGGCCAAGGCCTGGACCAGCCTGGGCGGCATCAAGTACTCGGCCCTCAACCCGGGCGACACGGTCTACATCGCCGGCGGCACCTACGGCCCCTTCAGCGTGGGCAAGAGCGGCACGGCTTCCGCCCCGCTGACCTTCAAGCGCGCCACGCAGGGCGACCACGGCTCCGACACCGGTTGGTCCTCCGCCATGGATGCCCGCATCATCATCGACGGTGGCGGCAGCAACTTTGCCATCGGCATCGGCGAGGCCCCGGCCTACGCCGCCCAAAGCAACATCGTCATCGACGGCGCCACCCGCTACGGCATTTGGGCCCGCAACGCCATGTACGGCGTGCGTGCCGCCTACGGCGCCAACAAGCTGACGCTGCGCTACCTCGAAATCGGCGACCCCGGCACCTATAAGAACGGCGAGGACGGCATCCAAGGCAAGGGCGACGACCTGCTCGTCGAATACTCTTACATCCACGACAACGACAGCCCCGTCACCCACGGCGACGGCATCCAGTGGTTTGGCGGCAATCGCGTCACGCTCCAGTACAACATCTGGAAGAACAACGGCCAGCAGATTTACCTGGGCGAAGGCAATTGGGACACCGTCGTCAACGACGTCAACGTCCGCTACAACGTCATCTACAACCGCGGTGGCGGCCATTACAACGGCATCGTGCTGTATGGCAACAATACCCAGTCCGGCCGTTATCTGAATTTCTACAACAATACGTTCGACCTGGAATCCAAGTCGAATGACGGCTTCAACAGCGTTTTCTACCCGATTCGCGGCAACGCCACGATAAATTTCAAGAATAACGCTGTGTCGTATGCCAATGCCAGCAACGTTCAATATACTGCCGACAGCAGCAACGCCTATGACAATTCCGGCACCTACGTGACCTGGAATATCCCTTCGTCGGAATCCGGCCGCGTCACGGCTGCCGACCTGGGCTTCGTGGACCAGGCCAATGCCAATTACCGCCTGGCCGCCGGCTCGCCGCTGATCGGCAAGGGCGTGAACGTGGGCCTGACGCGTGACTTCGACGGCAAGGCGGTCGGCTCCACGCCCAGCATCGGTGCCTTTGAATATGGCACCAGCGGCACCGGTGGCACGGGCGGCGGTACCGTCACCACGCTGCAACCGCCCACCAACCTGACCGTCAAGTAATCCGCCCAGGCAGCACTTGAAAACAAGCCGCCACGGGTGGCTGAAAAAAAACCCCGCATCATGCGGGGTTTGTGCTTTTGCGACGGAAAACCCGCCGGATAAATCCGTCAGGACAGCTTGACGATCTTGGCCACCGAGGGCACCAGGCGGTTATCCCCGGCCGCCGCCTTGGGGTTCTTGCGCAGCGCAAACACCATGTAATAGCCCGGCGGCATTTCGGTGGCCTTGGCCGGCGCCTTGACGGTCAGGCTCTGGCCGTCCTGCGTGAAGTCCAGTTCCATGCGGCGCTGCTCGTTGCTGAAAGAATGGGTGGAGGATCCGGTGCGAATCATCACCACTTTGTCCACCGCCGCCGTCGTGCTCATTTGCACCGTGAAATTCTCGGACCAGCTGAAACTCTTGGGCGTGACCTGGTTGATGACCGGCTGCGTGGCAAAAGAGCCGTCCGGGTTGAACAGGTAGGGCGGGAAATACATTTCCGCATTGAGCCCCTTGACCGGCCCCGGCGCCCCGCCGCCGCCCACCACCACTGCGCCGCTGGGCAGCAGCATGGTGTTGCCGTGGTAGAGCCGGGGCTTGGCGGCATTGGCCGTCATGGTCCATTGGCCGGTGGAGGGATTCCACATTTCGCTGGTGTAGACGGCGTCGGCCAGGGTATTGGCATTGCGCGAGCCGCCATTGAGCCAGACGTTGCCGTCAGGCAGCACGGTGGAGAAGCCCCATTTGCGCGCTGTGCTCATGGGCTGCCCAATCGTGATGACGGGCTGCGTGCCATTGATGTCCACCAGCGCCACCTGTGTCGTGTTGCGTATGGACATGAGCTTGCCCGGCGCATACATCAGCGAGGTGGTATTCCAGTTGGTGCCCTGCAGTTTCCCGTTGAGCTTGGTCAGCGCGCCGGTGCCGGTCGGGTCCAGTGCGTAGAAATAGCCGTCGTTGGTGATGGTGAGGATCTTGCCGTTGGGCGCCAGCCAGGACTTGGGATACCACCAGTTGCCCTTGGTCTCGCCAAAGGCGGCCGGGCTGTCCGCACCGGTGAGCGTGCGCCAGCCCGTGCCGGGCACGTAAACCTCGGGCGTCGTCGCGTAAGTGGCGGTCGTGGCGGGCTTGGTGCTGGTACCGGCGAAATCCCGGTCGTCACGCCCGCCCATCACCACCACGTCGCCGCGTTGCGTGGTGATGGCCGTGCCGTACCAGCGCCGGTACTGCATGGGCGTGGGCTGCTTTTGCATGGTGTTGGTGGCCGGATCAAAGAAATCCAGATCGGCCACGGCGTAATTGCGCACGCCGTTGATCATGCGGTCGCCGCCGGCCATGAATACCTTGCCACTGCCGGGCAATACGAGTTGCGTATTGCAGAACAAATCGGTGCCGGTGGTATTGGACAACAATTGGAAGGGCGAGGTATCGGCCCCTGCGACATTGGGATTCCAGTCCGGGTCCCACAGCGAGTACCACAATTTGGCGCCCTGGTTTCCCTTGTCGTCGCTGCCATAGGCCAATACCCGGCCGTCGGGCAACAAAACCATGTGCAGCGGTATCACGGGCCACGCAAACGCCGGGCCGAAGGCGCCCTGGCTGTAGGCCGTGGGGCCGGTGGACGTGGGCACATAGGAAGACGTCAACTCCCCGGACGCAGCCAGCGCCTTGAGGGTTTCGGTCACCGCACCGGACGCCGCGACCGGGCCGCTGCCGTAATCCACCGGGGCCTCGTTGTCGTCCTCCGGCATTTCCATGGCCGTGACGTCCGTTTGGGCCGTGCTGTGTGAATCACCCCCGCCGCATCCCGCCAGCGCGGAAGCCACCAGGACACACAAGGCACTGAGTTTGAACCCGTGGCGCTGGGCCGATATCGGTAAATATGGAAATTCCATGTCGTGCAGACCTGCAGAACAGCACACAAAAGCAGCACGCGCCCGCGGCTGCGACTTGCGGCACTTTGCGCATGAACTCATGCGGAAAAAACCCCACGCCTTAACGTGTAGTTGTTCCGGCCTGTATCGAGGGAATCCTTTGGTAAATACGACGGGCCTTTTAGGCGGCCCAGGAATTATTTGGCAAGGAAATTCACACCGGTTTGTGGGCTATTGGCCTCAACAGCCCTCCTGAATGGCGGGTATGAAACCCCGCGTGCCGCTCGGACTTGCCCGCTGCGGGCGGCCGCCTTCAGGCGACCTGTTCCAGCCGCAGGCCGTCTTGGCGGTCCAGCCAGGCCTCCAGTGCCGGCGCGGCCATGGGCCTGGCGATGCCGAAGCCCTGGAGCTGGCTGCAGCCCAGTTCGTCCAGCAGCCGCGCGTGGGCGGCGGTTTCCACGCCCTCGGCCACCGTGTCCACGCCGAAGGCCTCGGCCAGGCCGATGACGGCGCGCACGATGTCCAGATCGCCCCGGTCGCCCAGCATGTTGCTCACGAAGCTGCGGTCTATCTTGAGCGTGCGCACGGGCAGGCGGCGCAGGTAGCTCAGCGAGGAGTAGCCCGTGCCGAAGTCGTCCAGCGCGCAGGAGATGCCGTGCTCGGCGCAGGTCTGGATGGCGCGGCTGGCGGCGCCCAGGTCCGCCAGCGCGGCGGTTTCCAGCACTTCCAGCTCTATGCCGCCCAGCAGTTGCGGCTGCAGCGGCGCGGCCTCGCGGACGATCTCCGCGACGGCCGCAGGCAAGTCCGGCAGCACCAGCGTGCCGGGCGAAACGTTGATGCTCATGCCCAGCTCGCGCCCGGCCGCGCGCCATTGCGCGAGCTGGCGCACCCCGGCGCGCAGCACCCACAGGTCCAGCGTCACTTCCAGCGGCGTGCCTTGCAGCACGGGCAAAAAGTCCCCGGGCGGCACCAGACCGCGCACCGGGTGCTGCCAGCGCACCAGCGCCTCCACGCCCAACACGCGCCGCGTGCGGGCGCAGATCTTGGGCTGATAGTGCAGGCGGAGCTGGTCGGTCGCCAGCGCGGTGCGCAGCTCCTCGATGAGCACCGCCTGCGCCGGCGCGCGCTCCACGCCGTCGCCGGCCATGCACGCGCGGTTCTTGCCCAGCCGCTTGGCGCGGTACATGGCCTGGTCGGCCGCGCGCAGCAGGTGGTCGGCCGTGGTCCCGTGCTCCGGGTACAGCGCCACGCCCATGCTGGCCGAGACCTGCGGCGCTTCGCCGGCCAGCGAATAGGGCTGCGCCAGCGACTCCAGCACCCGCTCCAGCACCGGCTGCACCGAGGCCATGCCGTGCACCCGCGCCAGCAGCAGCACGAACTCGTCGCCCCCCAGGCGCGCCACGGTGTCGCCCTCGCGCACGGCGTGGCGCATGCGGGCGGCCGCGGCCATGAGCAGCGCGTCGCCCTGGGCGTGGCCGAAGCGGTCGTTGACTTCCTTGAAGCCGTCCAGGTCCAGGTAGCACACGGCCACCTGGCCGCCCTGCGGGCCCAGCCGGTGGGCGCCGGCCATGAGCTGGCCCAACCGGTCCAGCGCCAGCACGCGGTTGGGCAGCCCGGTGAGGGCGTCGTAGTGCGCCAGCCGCTCCAGGTGCTCCTGCTGGCGCTTTTGCCCCGTCACGTCGCTGAAGATGCCCACGTAGTGCGTGAGCTCGCCGTCCTCGGCATGCACGGCCGAGATGCGCAGCAGCTCGGCCACCAGCTCGCCGTCGGCGCGCCGGTTCCAGATCTCCCCGCTCCACTTGCCCGTGGCCAGCAGGCGCTCCCACAGGCGCTCGTAGAAGGCGCGGTCCTGCCGCCCGCTGGACAGCAGCGCCGGCGTGCGGCCGATGACCTGCTCGCGCCGGTAGCCGGTGACGGCTTCGAAGGCGTCGTTGACCTCGACGATGCGGCCCTGCGGGTCGGTGATGACGATGCCCTCGTGGGTGCCCTCGAACACGCTGGCGGCCAGCCGCAGCCGCTCCTCGGCGCGGCGGCGCTCGGTGACGTCGGTGAGCGTGCCGCTGGTGCCCACGACGCGGCCCTGCCCGTCCAGCGTCAGCCGCGCGAACACCTCCACCCGGCGCAGGGAGCCGTCGCGCGCCACGCAGCGGATCTCGTGGCGGCAGTTCTCCTGCTCGCGCTCCATGAGCGGCGCCAGCAGCGCCGCGCTGCGCTCGCGGTCCTCGGGGTGCACGCAGTCCAGGAACGGGGTGCCCAGCGAGGCCTGCACGTCGTGGCCCAGGACGTCGGTCCACGCGGGGTTGAGAAAGGTCCACCGCCCCGCCGCGTCGGTCTGGAACACCACCTCCTTGAGGACGTCCACCACCGAGCGGACCGTGCGCAGCTCGTGGCGCAGCGCGGCGCACACGGCTTCGGTCGGGGCATCGGCCGCGGGCCGCGCAGCGGCGGGCGCGGTGGGCACTTGGGCGACGGCGGGAACGGGGAAGACGGTGGGCACGGCGGGCGCGGGGGCTGCGGGGTCAGGGGTTTATCGGTCCGGGCGGGCCCGTGTTGATACCCGCCGCCGACGGGCTTCGTGCAAAACGACCCGATTGCTCCCGCACTGTGGGCCTGCCGCCTGCCCGCGGGACAGCGCCTGCGCTCACAGCGCCCAAGCCGTGCGCAGTTCCATGATGCGAGGCAGCGCGTTCTCGAACAGCGAAACCAGGCACGGATCCAGGTGCGTGCCCGCGTCCAGGCGCAGCGTGGTCATGGCCGCGTCCACCGACCAGGCCTTGCGCCAGGGGCGGCGGCTGGTGAGGGCGTCGAAGGCGTCGGCCACGGCGGCGATGCGCGCGGCCTCGGGAATGGCGTTGCCGGCCAGGCCCGCGGGGTAGCCGCCGCCGTCCCAGCGCTCGTGGTGGTGCAGCGCGATGGTGGCCGCGAGCTGGAACGCGGGCGCGGCGCGGCGCGACAGCAGCGCGTGGCCGGCGCGGCAATGCGTCCTGACGGCGTCCCACTCGTCGGCATCGAGCTTGAGCGGCTTGAGCAGGATGCCGTCGGGGATGTCGAGCTCGCCCACGTCGTGCAGCGCCGCGGCCGCTTCGAGCAGCGCGCAGCCGCGTTCGTCCCAGCCGGCCGCGCGTGCGAGCTCCGCGGCGTAGGCGGCCATGCGCCAGGGGTGCAGTTGCGACTCGGCGTCGCGCTGGCGGTTGGACTGCGCCACCAGCCCAAGCAGCTCGCGCCGGGCCGACTCGCCGCCCTGCTCCGCGGGCTGCGCCAGCTCCAGCTGGAGCCGCACCCGCGCGCGCAGCGCCTGCACCGTCGCGGGCTTGGCGATGAAGTCCGCCGCCCCGGCCTGCCGCGCCGCCGCCCGGCTGCCGGGCCCGCCATGGCGGGTGAAGAGCACCACGGGGATGTCGGCCGTGGCGGCGTCGGCCCACAGCGCGCGGCACGCGGCGGCCGGGTCGCTCTCGGCCTTTTCCACGTCCAGCACGATGAGCGCCGGCGCCTGGCGCCGCGCCACGGCCGCGGCGTCGGCAATGCCGCGGAAAAACTCCAGCCGGTGCTCGCCGCTCAGCGCCTCGCGCAATGCGGCCCGCTGCACGGGGCTGTCGTCGAGGATGAGAAGGTGTCCGTCGTTCATGTTGTGGTCGTGATTCCTGTGCTTGCGAGCCATGGCGGGGCTGAGTCCCCGCCCGCGGGCGTGTCGTCACAAGACTGTTTCCGGCAGAAAGTGGCCCGTGTTTAGGGCCGCACCTACCCGTTCAGTCACGGGAACGCACATTGCTGCGGCGCGGCCATATGCCCACCACCACGATTGCTGCCGCAGACCCTCGTGTCCAGGCGCCCGCCGAGGCCGGCGACGGTGCCGGCCTGGCGCTGGCCATCGTCCTGAATTGCGGCTCCGGGCACTTGGAGACGCAAGAGCGCCTGCAGACGCTGCACGGCGTGCTGCAGGCCGCGGGCCGGCGCCACGAGGTCTTTTGCATCGACGGGCAGCGCCCGCCCGCCGAGGTGGCCGCCCAAGCCGTGGACTGGGCCGTGGCGCAGGGCGGCGCGGTGGTGGCCGCCGGCGGCGACGGCACGCTCAACACCGTGGCGCAGGCGCTGCTGCCCACGGGGCTGCCCATGGGCGTGCTGCCGCAGGGCACCTTCAACTACTTCGCGCGCAACCACGGCATTCCCACGGACATGGAGCAGGCCGTGCATGCGCTGCTCACGGCGCGGGTGCGGCCGGTGCAGCTTGGGCTGCTCAACGACCGGGTGTTCCTGGTCAACGCCAGCCTGGGCCTGTACCCGCAGCTGTTGCAGGACCGCGAGAGCTTCAAGAAGCAGTTCGGCCGCTACCGCTTCAACGCCATGCTGGCGGCGCTGGGCACCATCCTGCGCCAGCACCGGCAGTGGACGCTGGAGCTGGACTTGGGCGGGCGCAGCGTCGTGGTGCGCACGCCCACGCTGTTCGTGGGCAACAACCGGTTGCAACTGGAGCAGCTTGGGCTGGCCGAGGCCGCCGCCGCGGGCTCGCTGACGGCGGTGATGGTCAAGCCCGTTGGGCGCCTGGGCCTGCTTGGGCTGGCGCTGCGCGGCGCGCTGGGCCGCCTGGCCGAGGCGGCCAACGCGGTGGACTTCTCTTTCCGGCGCCTCACCGTCACGCCCGCGCACGGCGCGCGCGGGCGGCGCCTGCGCGTGGCGCTGGACGGCGAGGTGCTCACCATGCGCACGCCGCTGACCTTCGCCGTCTCGCCCACGCCGCTGCGGCTGCTGGTGCCGGCCGGGGATGCGCAGGACGTGCCGGCCGGCGGCGCGGCGGCCCGCGAGGCCGGCAGCGATGCGGCGAGCGGCGCAGCGCCCGCCCGGGCGGCGCCGGCCGTCTGGGCAGGGGCCGCGGGCGCTGCCGGCCAGCCATGAGCCGGCTGCTGCAGGTGTCGGACGCGCACTTCGGCGCCGAGATTCCCGAGGTGCGCGACGCGCTGCGGCGCCTGGCGCTGCGCGAGCAGCCTGACGTGGTGGTGTGGACGGGCGATCTCACCCAGCGCGCGCGGCGCGAGCAGTTCGCCGCCGCGCGCCGCTTTGCCGACTCGCTGCCCGGCGCGCTGACCCTGGCCATGCCCGGCAACCACGACATCCCGCTCTACGACCTCGTGCAGCGGCTGCTGCGCCCCTACGGCAACTACCGCCAGGCCTTTGGCACGGAGCTGGAGCCGGAGCTCGAACGCGAGGATTTGCTGCTGCTGCTGGTCAAGACCACGCGGCGCTGGCGGCACAAGCACGGCGAGCTCTCGGCCGCGCAGGTCGAACGCGTGGCGCGGCGGCTGCGCCAGGCCTCGCCGCGGCAGTTGCGCGTGGTGGCCACGCACCAGCCGCTGCACGCGGTGCAGAGCTGCGACTTGGGCGACCGCCTGCGCTGCCCGCGCGAGGCGCTGTCGCTGTGGGCGCAGGCCGGGGTGGACCTGCTGCTGGGCGGCCACACCCACCGCCCGCGCTGCGACCGGGTGGAGGCCGGCGCGCGCGCGGTGTGGCTGGTGCAGGCGGGCACGTCCATCTCGCACCGCGTGCGCGGCGAGCTGCCCAACTCCGTCAACCTGCTGCGCCACGAGGGCACGGACGGGGCGCGGCACTGCGAGGTGGAACGCTGGGACTACGACCCGCGCGGCGGCGAGTTCGCGTGCGTGCACAGGACGCGGGCGATGCTGTCGCGGTGAGCGGAGGTGGCCGTTGCCGCCGCACGCGCGCCGCCAGCGGCGCCGCGGAGGACGGCACGGCGCAGGCCCCTGAACACGGTGTTAGACGGTCTAACACCTGCCGCCTGCCGCTGGCGCTTGCCCACTCTCCCCGGACAGCCGTGTGCGCGGGCCGGGCGCGCCTGCCTCCCTACCGGTGCTTCGTGACCCCCACCCTGGCGCACAGGTCCCGCACCGGGCAGGTCGAGCAGCGCGGCAGCGCGGGCGTGCACACGTGCTTGCCGAAGGGCACGAGCAGCCGGTTGATGTCCACCCACCAGCGCCGCGGCAGCTCGCGCTGCAGCACCGCCAGCGACAGCTCCGGCGTGCGCGCCTGCACGTAGCCCCAGCGGTTGGTGATGCGGTGCACGTGGATGTCCACCCCGATGCGCGGCTGCCCGCACGCGATGCCCAGCACGAGGTTGGCGCACTTGGGCCCAACGCCGCGAAAGCCCAGCAGCACCGCCTCGTCGCAGGGCAGCTCGCCGCCGTGCTCCTCCACCACCGTGCGGGCGATGGCGTGCATCTGCCACGCCTTGGCCTCGTGGTAGGTGCTGTCGGCGATGGCCTCGTCCAGCGCCCGCACCTCCAGCGCCGCCACCGCCGCCGGCGTGCGCGCCAGGGCAAACAGCCGCCGCGCCGCCACCAGCGTCGTCTCGTCGCGCGTGCGGATGGAGACGATGCAGGCCATGAGCTGCTCGAAGGCGCTGTCGAACCCCTCCTGCGCCAGCTCGAACAGCGCCGCCTTGGGGAAAGGTTGCACCGCCGCTTCGATGCGGCGCAGTGCCTCGTCCACGTCGAAGGCCGCGCCCGCGCCGGCCGCGCTTTCGCTGGGCGCCGCGCCGCGGGTGTCGGCCGGGGCATCGGCCGCAGTGGTGGCCGGGCTGGCGGGTTGGGACGGCTTGGCGGCCGTGCCGGAAGCGGGAGTTTTCATGGTGCGGGCTTGACGCGGGCCGGGCCCGCCGCACGGCGCGGCGGCGCGACAAGCGGCCCCTGGCCCAACGCCGGGCAAGCGGCGCGCCTCAGCCGCGCACCAGCGTGTGCACCGTGATCTCGGGCAGGCAGTTCAGCCGCACGTCCAGCACCGAGGAGCCGCAGCCCACCGACGTGTAGCCCTGCATGGCGCCGTGGCGCCAGGCGCCGCGGGCCAGGGCGCGCGGCGCGCCGGAGCAGGTGAGCACGGGAATGCCGCCGGGCAGGCACAACTGCCCGCCGTGGGTGTGGCCGCACAGCATCAGGTCGAACCCGCAGTGCGCCGCCTGCCGGTAGGGCTCCGGCGCGTGCGACAGCAGCAGCGCGCAGCCGTCGGCCGGGATGTGCTCCACCGCCTTGTGCAGGTTGTGGGCCTGGAAGTGGTGCGCGTCGTCGATGCCGGCCACGAACAGCGCCGCGGCGCCGCGGCGCAGCGCCACCGACTCGTTGAGCAGCACGCGCAGCCCAAGCGCCTCCATGGCCGGAACCATGCGTATGGAGTCGTGGTTGCCCAGCACGGCCAGCACCTCGTCCCCCAGGTGCGGACGCAGCGCGGCCAGCGCACCCAGCGCCTCTTCCACGGGCCCGCTGGTGCGGTAGCGGAAGTCGCCCGTGATCACGCAGGCGTCGTGCGCCACGCCGCGCACGCGTTCGATGAGCGCCTGCTGGAACGCCGCGCCCACGTCCAGGTGCAGGTCGCTCAGGTGCAGCAGCGTGAAGCCGTCGAAGGCCGCGGGCAGCCGCGGCAGCGCCACCACGCGCCGGCGCAACTGGATGCGCAGCGTGTTGCGCCGCGCCCGCTCGCGCAGGCCCAGCAGCTTGAGCGCCGTGTGCAGCAGCCGCGGGTGCTGCAGCCAATAGCCGGGATGCAGCCGCTGCGCCAGCGGCGGCAGCCCTTGGCGCTCGGCCTCGTCCTCCAGGCCCAACCGCAGTTGCAGGTGCGCGCGGCCCAGGCGCCGGTGCAGCGCCTGCAGCGCTGCGCGCTCCTGGTCGTCCATGTCCGTCAGCTTCATGCGCCCTGTCCCGCCCGCTCTCGCATCACGCGCTCCCTGCATTGCAAGGCGCCCATGCTGCCCGCGCCGCAGCGGCGGGGCGGCTTAAACCCGTGGCGCGGAACCGCCCATTGGGACGCCGCGGCGCCCTGCGCTCACCAGGGCTGGGGCGGCGAGAGGCGTCCGCCCAGCGTCTCGCACCACGCCTGCGCCAGCAGCGCGCCTTGCCGGGTCTCGGCGCGCGCCAGCTCGGCCTGGCCGCGCCAGGCGGCCAGCCGGCCCCGCAGCGCGTGGCCCAGCCGCTGCAGCCGGTTGTCCAGCCACGCGGCCAGCCAGCCGCCGTGCTTGCGCCGGTACAGCAGCGCGCTGCGCTCGCACCACAGCGCGGAGGGCGGCTTGGGCGCGGCGCTGCCGTCCTGCGGCGCCGGCATGCAGCGCGCGCGCACGTCGCACAGGTGCTGCACGCGCAGGCCCAGGGCGCGCAGGCGGCGGCAAAAGTCCTGCGTCTCGTAGGCGTGGAAGAAGCGCGGGTCCAGTCCACCCAACGCGTCGAACAGGTCGCGCGGCATGAAGGCGAAGGCGCCGCACACCCGCTGCGTTGGGCCGGGCGCGGGCCGATCCGGCGGCACGGCGCCGCCACGGGCCCTGCAAGGCCAGCTGCACGGCACCGCGCCCGCCATGCCGGAGCGGGCAAAGCGCTCCGGCACCGCCTGCGTCCTTGGGCAGGCGCCGATGGCGGGCACGCCCTGGCCGTCCAGCAGCGTGCCGCTGGCCAGGCCGATGAGCGGGTCGCGCTCCACGGCCCGCAACCCGCGCTCCAGCGCGCCGCGCTCCACCAGCACGTCCTGGCGCAGCAGCGCCAGCGTGCGGCCGTGCGCGAGGTTGGCCGCGAGGTTGACGCCGCCGGCCCAACCCAGGCGCGTGCCGCTGCGCACCAGCCGCACCCAGGGGTGGCGCAGCTTCACCAGATCGGCCGTGCCGTCCCGCGAGGCGTTGTCCACCAGCACCACTTCCGCGTCCAGCGCCGCGATCTCCGGTGCCAGCGCGCCCAGGAAGCGCCCAAGCAGCGGCGCCGCGTCGTGCGCCACCACCAGCACGGAAAGTCGCTTCATGGCTCCCTGCGCGGGCGCGGTGCGCCGCTTGTTCTTCAGGCGGCGCGTCCCGTGGCCGCCAGCAGCGCGCGCAAGGCGCGCAGCGGCGCGGGGGCCTCCCAGGGGGCGCCCGCCGCGTGGTGCGCGCCGTCGTCCAGCAGCAGCGCGCCGTCCACGCCGCGCACGCGCCAGCCGGCGCAGGCCTGCGCCCCGTGGCTCACGAAGCGCTGCAGCGCCGCGCGCGACAGCGCAAAGCCGTTGAGCCCCAGGCGCGGGCGGGCCGCCGCGGGCAGCGCCGTGGCGCCGCGCCGGCCCTGGCGGCATTGCAGGGCGTCGGCACCGTCGCGCGCGTCGGCGATGGCCAGGCGCAGGCCTTCCACGAAGCCCGGCGCCACGTCGCTGCCGCCCTGCACCACCACCACCCAATCGGCCGCGGGCTGCGCCTGCGCGGCGCGGCGCAGCACGGCCTCCAGCGTCATCCCAGCCCCGTCGCTGCCCTGGCCGACGGGCAGCAACTGCGCGTCCGCCTTGCCGGCCAGCGCCGCGGCGGCGCCATCGCCCGTAGCCACCAGCACGGCGCAGTGCGCGTCCCACGCGGTTTCCATGGCCAGGCCGCGCAGCGTGCGGTGCAGCGAGCCGGCATCGCGCGCGGGCACCACGATGGCCAGCCGCGCCGCTGCCGTGCCCTCCCCGCCGCAGCCGCGGCTGGCGGCCGGGCCGACGACGCCGGCCGAAGCGCCGGCGGGAACGAATCCAGGGGTTGCGCTCGGGAACAGGGCGATGGGTGTCATGGCGGCAGAGGCGCTGATTTCGGCGCAATTCAAATGGTCTGCAGCAATTACAGGCCAGCCCCGCCGGTCTGTTGTGGCAGGAATGCAAAAGGCCGGACGGTGCATTAATCCAGCCCATTAACCCCGTCCGCCGGGCGTGAAGCCGGGGATTTGTGGCTTGATTGTGAAATATGCCGGGCCGTCCCACCCGGAGAATGGTCAGTCCAGGAGTAATTCGAAGAATTTCGTGCCCGCCACCGGGTCTGGGTAATACGGCGGCGTGGGCGTGAACCCCATGCGCAGGTAAAGCTGCTGCGCGTGGGTGGTTGGCGGCACGGCGTCCAGCACCAGGCGCCTGAAGCCCAGGGCACGCGCACGCCGCACCACCGCGTCCACCAGTTTTTCGCCCAAGTGCCTGCCGCGCAAGGCCGGCTGGACGAACACCCGCTTGAGCTCGGCCACCCCGTCGCCGCGGCGCAGCAGCCCGGCGCAGCCCACGGCCCGGCCGCCGTGCTCGGCCAGGAAAAAGGTGCCGCTGGGCAAGGTGTACAGGGTTTCGAAATTTTCCATCTCGGCGTCGAAACCGCGGTAGGACAAATCCATGTCCAGCCAGGCGACATATTCAAGGATGAGCGCCTTGAGGCGTTGCGTGTCGGCGGGCAGTGAAACTTCCCGTATGGGAATGTGCCGGGTCGGCAGGTCCATGGCCGGGGCGGCGGTATGGGGTTGAACGCCGGTGGATATTCAGGAGTACGGGGTTTTCCCATGCGGCGGCGCGATCCCGTTCGCGCCCGTGGCGTGCGGTGTGACTGCGGCGTGACAAATGCACGCCGCACGCACGTCTGGTGGCGTTGCGGGCCCTTCAGGCCTGCGCGGGGCGCCGGTGCAGCGGCTGCGCGGGCACGCCGCCGAACACGGTGCCGGCGGGCACGTCGCGCGTCACCACCGCGTTGGCGCCCACCACGGCGCCGTCGCCTATGGTCACGCCCGGCAGCACGGCCGCGCCGCGGCCTATGTGCACGCCGCGGCCTATGACCACGGGCGACACCTGGGTGTCCTGCGGCTGCCGCGCGGCGCCGCTGCAAAAGCGGTTGGTGTCCAGCACGCTGGCGTACTCGCCGATGACGGTGCCCGCGCCCACGTACACGCCGGCATGGGCCACCAGGTGCACGCCGCGGCCCAGCACCACGCCGTCGCCCAGGTAAATCGTGCCCGCGCCGCGGGTCTCCCAGTACTGGCCCGCGTGCAGGCGCAGCCGCCGGCCCAGCGTCACGCGCCGCGTGCCGCGCAGCTCCACGCGCCCAAGCACCCGGGAGGACGCCGGCACCGGCTCCATGAGCGCGGCCGACAGCCGGGCCTGCGCCCACAGCCCCGTGAGCGGGCGCAGCGCCCGCGCCAGGGCCGCCAGCGGCCGCAGCGCGGCCAGCAGCAGGAAGCGCACCATCATCCGGCCGCGCCCGTGTCCGAAGCGGCGGCCAGCAGCGGCGCGGGCTGCGTGGCCTTGGGCCGCGCGCCCAGCAGCGCCGCCCAACGCGCGCCCTGGCGCTGCGCGTTGAGCTCGCGGCGCAGCGTGCGGCGCCCGCCCTCGGCCATGGCGTTGAACTCGCCGGCCGTGGCGCCCATGAGCTGTTGCAGCCGCAGCGACAGCGCCGCGGCGTCGTTGGCCGTGAAGTGCCAGCCGTTGCGCCCGGGCACCACCATGTCGCCCGCGGCGCCGCTGTTGGGCACCAGCACGGGCACGCCCGCGGCGAAGGCCTGCAGCACCCTGCGGCCCGCGCCGTCGCGCGGCCCGGTGTGCAGCAGCAAGTCGGCCTGCGCCAGCGCCTGCGCCGCGTCGCCGCGGGCACCGTGGAAGTTAACGTTGGGGTGGCGCTGCGCGCGTTCGCGCAGCGCCACCGCCTCGGCACCCTCGCCGTAGATGTCAAAGCGCAGGCCGCGCAGCGCGCCCTGGCGCTCCAGCGCGTCCAGCAGCAGATCGACCCGGTCGGCGTGCTCCAGCGCGGTGAGCATCACCACGCGGCGCAGCCCGGCGCCGGTGAAGAGCTCGCGCTCGGCCACCGGTGCCGCGGGCAGGAAATCGGCGATGACTTCCACGCGCTCCCAGGGCACGCCCTGCGCCTCCAGGCGGCGGCGCACGAAGGTGGAGGGCGCCACGAAGCGCAGCCCAAGCCGCGCCAGCAGCCGGGCGGCGCCCAAGCCGCCAGGCCCGTCGCTGCCGTCCTGCACCACGTGCCACTGCGCGCCGCGCCCGCGCAGCAGCGCGCGCAGCGCCGCGGCCCACAGCGAGTGCTGCGCGCCGTTGGCCAGCACGGCGCTGTGCCGGTCGCGCCAGAGCTCGCGCAGCAGCGCCGCCACCATCTGCGGCCGCGAGCCCAGCACCACGCTGCGAAAGCCCAGGGCCCGCGCCGCCTCGTGCACCGCGCCGGGCGGCGCCATCACCACGCCCAGCAGCTCGGGGCACAGGCTGCTGACGGCCTGCAGCGCGGCCAGCGCCCGGCGCCCGCCGCCTTCGAGCCGGCCGTCGTCCAGCAAATGGATCACACGCAAAGACATGGGACGAGGTGCAGCAATTGCAAGAAGTTGTCACGAATTCACGCATTGCAATGGCAGCGGTGCTTGCAAAGGTGATGGAAGTGAAAACACGTTCGCCGGACGGGCATGGCATGCGCTGGGCACCAGGCGCGGCGACCGCCTGAGCGGCGCGCAGGCTTTCAGGCGTGCCGGGGCGCGGGCCAGTGGGTGAGGCGCACGGTGTTGAGGCCGCCGGCGTGCTCGTGCTCCACCCGGTCCGCCGCGGCCTGCATGATGAACAGGCCCAGGCCGCCCTCGGGGTAGTGGGCAAGCTCCACGGGCAGCGTGCGCTGCGGCGCGTCGAAGGCCTCGCCCGCGTGCACCAGCTCCACCACCAGCGCGTCGCGCTCGGCGCTGATGAGCAGCTCTATGGGCGCGCCGGCGGGCCGGCCGCGGCCGTGGCGCACGACGTTGGTGAAAGCCTCCACGCAGGCCACCACGAACAGCCCCAGCGCATCGCCGTCCAGCCCCGCGTACTGCGCGCAGCGCTCCACCGAGCCGCGCAAGTCCCGTATGGCCTCCACGCGCGCCGGCAGCCTGCGGCGGCTGCGCCAGGCCACGGGGAAGGCGAGAGAGCTGGCAGTCATGGTGCGAAACGGCCCTGGCGGCCGCGGCGGCACCGACTTGGGCGAGCGCGCCGGGCGGCCGGCGAAGCTTCACGCGCGTGAGACGCGCGCGAGGACTGTGGGCCACCGGCAGCCGCCCTGGGCGCACCGCGGGGATGGAACAACGGGGAGAACCGGTCCGATTGGGCCGCGCCGCGGCGGCGCAAGCTTGGCCCAACTGTGAATTCCTGCACGGACCACGCCGGGAGTTTCAACAGGCCTGGCCCATGGGGTTGTTGGTGGCGGCAACGTCAACTCCTGTAACCGGATGCTGCCGTGGCGGCGGCTGCAAAGACCTGTGAAGGCCTGCAAAGGGCCTTGGCGGCGGGCACGATTTCGCATGCCGTTGCCGGCGCATCGTTCGCGGGCCGGTGTGGCGAAGCAGTGGCGCAAGGGGGCGCAGCGGGCCGCGGCGCCTACAAAGTCGCGCTGCGGCGGTGCGGCCCGTGCGCCGCGGGGCTCAAGCCGAGCCTCAAACAGCCGATGGCTGCGGGATAGTTTTATCCGCGGCGGCCCGCGTGCCGCCCCGCCCCGCGTTGTGAAGCTGATCCCCCTATCCGCCGACTTGCTGCAGTCCCAACCGTTCCTGCCCTTTGGCGTGTATGCCGAGGACGGGCGCATGTTGCTGCCGGCCCATGCCCCCCTGGGCGACGCGCGCGTGCGGGCCCGGCTTGGGCAGCAGCGCTCGCTGTTCGCCCAGGCGGCCGACTACAACGCCTGGCGCCGCGGCATGGCGCAGGCCGTGCAGGGCCTGCTCAACGACAACGCGCCGCTCAAACAACTGGCGCAGGTGCGGCCGGACATGGTGCGCGCGGAGATTCCGCGCCAGCCCGGCGAGGAGTGGGAGGCCATGGTGCTGGCGCTGGACAAGGTGCTGCAGGGCGCGGACGCCGCCAAGCCGTGGATTGGCCGCATGCAGGCGCTGCGCGCCCAATGCCGCACGATGGTGGCGCGGCGCATGGACGAGGCGCTGTTCCACCTCATCTACACCGGCGGCAGCCGCACCTCGCACCACAGCAGCCGCCAGGCGCTGCGCTGCATGCTCATGGCCGGCGAGGCGGCGCTGGCGCTGGGCTGGGACGAGGAGCGCCGGCTGTTGCTGGACCATGCCGCGCTGACCATGAACGCCGCCGCCTGGCGGCTGCACGACCAGCTCGCGCGCCAGGTCGGCGGCATAGACGACCCGCAGCAGCGCGCCCTCATTGCCAGCCACCCCGCCGATGGCGAGCGGCTGCTGCGCGACAGCGGCGTGACCGATGAGCACTGGCTGTCTGCCGTGCGGCTGCACCATGACGACGCGCTGGCCGGACAGCCCCTGGAGGCGCTGGACGCGGGCCAGGCCGCCGCGTCGCTGCTGCGCCGCGTGGACCGCTACAGCGCCATGCTCAGCCGCCGCATCGGCCGCGAGCCGCTGTCGGCCACGGCCGCGGCGCAGCAGGCCTGCCTGGGAGCGGACGGGCGGCCGGACCCCTTGGGCGCGCTCATGCTCAAGGCGGTCGGCCTGTACCCGCCGGGCTGCTTCGTGGCGCTGGCCAGCAACGAGCGCGGCATCGTGCTGGCGCGCGGCGAGCGGGCCAACCAGCCGCTGGTGGCTGCACTGGTCAACGCCGAGGGCATGGTCATGGCCGAGCCGCGGCTGCGCGACACGTCGCGCCCGGGCCTGGCCGTGCGCACGGCGCTGTCGCCCAGCCAGATTCCCGTGGACCCGCCGCTGGACAAGCTGCAGGTGCTGCGGGGGTGGCTGAAGTAAGCCCACCCCCAGGGCCGCTGCCGCCCCGCGCCAGGAGGCGACGGTTCTGTGCCTGTAGGAGACCCGCTTGCGGGCCGAACCGCGGCCTGCATCCGGCCTGCAGACAGGCCTTCTGCAAGGCCCATGGCGCGCCGCTTGCCGCAGCCCGCGGCAAGGTCACTCGCCCGCCATCCGGCACACGGAACTGTATGAACGTACAGTCTTCGTCTCGCAGGCGGGCCAACGGCATCACGGCAGTACGGACATGGGCAGCAAGGAGCATGGAGACGACCAGGGACGGGGCCTGACCCTGGACCTGTTTGGCGACCTGGAACCGGCGCCGCCCGCGCCGTCCGGCGCGGTGCGTGGCGGGCGCGGCAAGGCGCGTTCGCGCCGCGGCGCCAACGAGGCACGCCGCGAGCCGGCGCAGGCCGGTGCCGACGGCCCCGCGCGATCCGCCGCAGCCGCCTTGGGCCATGAGGTCGAACAGGCCCTGGCCGCGCTGCCGGCCAGCGAGCTGCAGGGCGTGGTGGGCCAGGTGGCCACGGCCATCGTGCGCAGTGGCGAGTTCCAGGTGGCGCTGCGCGCGCAGCTCTACACGCTGGTGGCGCCGGCCATCAGCGAGGCGCTGCGCGGCGCGCTGGCGGTGCAGGAGGTGCGGCAGTCGCTGCGCGACGCTTTCGGCGACGGCGAGGCCGGCGCGCAGGCGCTGCAGCGCGCGCAGGCCGCGGCACGCGCCCGCGACGCCTGCACGGTGCCGTATGCCGGCGGCCTGGCCGGCGCCTACGCCGCGGCGCCCCGCGTGGCGCAGGTGGTGCAGCCCCTGGCCGGCCCGACGGCGGGCAGCGACGGCGGCGCGCCGCTGCCCCTGGGCGAGGCCGTGCTGCTGGCGGGCTACGAGCCGCCGCTGGCACGCCAGTACAAGGCGGCGCTGGCCGAGGCCGGCTATGAATCGGTGATCGTGGAGGTGGGCCCCAACGACGCGGCCCTGCCGCCGGAGGCGTTCGCCTGCGCCATCGCGTGCCTGCCGGACGACGCGGCCGAGCACGTGCAATCGCTGCTGTCGCGCCACCCGCTGCGGCAGGTGCTGCACGTCAGCGCCACGCCGCGGCGGCTGGTGGAAGCGGTGGAGCTGGTGATGCCGCCTCCACCGCAGGCGGCGGGCTGAAGTCAGCCGCCGCGATGCCCGGGGGACGCCCTGCGCCCTTGCCGGGTGCGCGGCTTCACATCGTGCGCGCGGCCCACTGCGTCACGAGCGACGCTTCGGCATTGAAGCGCTCGCGCAGCGCGAAGATTTCCCGCTTGGCCTGCGCCAGCGAAAGCTCGCCACGTCCGGCGCGCTCCTCGATGTCGGCCATGGCCGAGACGTACTCGGCCGGCGGTCCCTGGTTGCCGTACACGGCAGACGGCTCAATGTTCATGGTGGATGCGGGTTGAGTGTGTGGTGCCTCATGGGCAGACCCGCGCCTCAACGCCTCGTGGGTGCTGCGACAGCGGCATGCTGCAGTGCAGCAATGGTAGCCGATCGCATCCTTCCTCACATCGCGGCCACTACTTAAGGCTTGGCCGAAACCCGGTACTTTTTTTCCTTCATGGTGGCCGGCGCGCTCACGTCGCTGCGCATGGCACGGGCAGGCTTGCTTGTCCTGAAGAGCCAGGCGGGAGTTGCCGTGTCCGCCGCCAGCCGGTGCTCGATATCGTCACCGTCCACAGCAATTCTTGAATTTCATCCCCGAATTGCACAGGCATTTCTCGTTGCGCCCAGGCTTGCGTGGCGCCAATTCCCCAGGGGCGCCCTGGTTGCGGCTTTTGAAAGACCGCGCCGGCAATTTGATGCCGGATAAAAAATCCTGGAGCTGTTTCCTGTGGCGGGCTGCCCGCGTGGGCAGCTCCGGAAATTCCTTGACCTTGTTGGCCAACAGCCTGTCCCGGTCCGCACTGTTCAAGTAGGGATGGCCGTGAGGGTCGAAGCGGTTGCTGGCACGAATCGCGGACAGCAATAAATCGTTGTCGTGGGCAAATTCGGCAATGCTGTCGCGCAGGCGAGCCACCAAAGGGGGTGCCATTTCGCGGCATTCCAGGGCCAGTGCCGTTTCGCCATTTTCCTTTTCATAGCACTGCTGCAACAACAAGACGGCGCGCAGCAGGCGCGGCGTGTCCAGGCACAGGGTCTGGTACAACTGCGCCAATTCCAGGCAGGCGATATTGGCCGTCTGCTCGAAACCCAGGCAGCGCTCGTACCAGGGTTCCGCCGTTTCCACGGCATGCTGGGGCAGTTGGCCGGTGGCCGTCAGATGCGCCAGCATCAGCATGGCTTGCGGAAAGGATTGGGCTGCGGATTTTTCCAGCCAGCCCAGGGCCGCGGCGCGCTCTTGCCCGCCCGCCTGGTTCCACAGGTAAATGAACAGGTTGTATTGTCCCTGTGGAAACCCGGCCTCGGCCGATTTGCGCGTGCATTCGAAAGCGGCGGCGGAATCCGCCGGCCCGCCTAAACCCTTTTCGTACAGGGCACCCAATTGGGCCAGGGCCGAGGGGTGATCTTCCGCGGCGGCAATTTCAAAGTATTTTCTGGCCTCGCGCAGGTCACGCTCGAAGCTGCGCGAGCCGTGCAGGTAAAAATTGGCCAGCACATTGTTGGCGTCGGCATGGCCCTGCCCGGCCGCCTGGTGGATGTAGATTTCGCCCGTGCCGATCTTGGCGTCGCCTTCATGGCCGGCAATCAGCATCAGGCCATACTCGTACATGGAGGGAATGTGCGATTCGGCCGCGGCCTGCTTGAGCCACAGGGCGGCCTGTTCGCGGTAGGAATTCCAGACGGCCTGGTTTTCAAAATACTGCGTCCAGTTGTCCACCGTGCCGTCGCGGGCCGTGTTCATGCGCGAGAGCAGTATCTTGCCGGCCAGGTGCTGAGCGTCCGGACGGCGCTCTATGGTGGCCTGGAAAATCAGCTCCTTGAGATTAGCGGGAGTATCGGCCGCATCGTCCAGCGCGGGCGCTTCGGCCTCGGGAAACTGCCTTTTGTGGCACTCCAGCAGCAGCGCGTGGGCGGCATCCAGGGATTGCGTGGCCAACTCGGTGAGTTGGGGCCGTTCCAGGTTGAATTGCTCCGGGTGCACGCCCTTGTTGCCGTTGATGCGCAAAATCTGCAGGTGATTTTCCGTCTCGGCCGTGATGATGCCGTTTTGGATCAGCAAATAGATTTTGCGGTCCAGGCTGCCGGTGAGCGGGCGCTGCGCGGGCGTGCCTTCGGCCAGGCAGGCGCACATATAGTGGGCGCAGGTGCGCAGTTTGGCCAGCGCGTGCGAGGGAAACATGCTGATGCAGTCGCGCGCTTCGCTGAAGTGCTGTCCCAGCAGGGGCGAAATCAGGCGGGCGAGGTCGGTGTCCAGCATTTTGCAAAAGGGGCCCGGGTCACGGGCCCGGCGCCGCGCTTGTGACATCGTGGCGGCGCGGCGGAGAAATACGATGGTTGATCATAGGTCGCGGCCCTGCGTGACGAATTCAAGCCACTTGCATCGTCCACCCCGGCGCTGCCTGTCTGCTTCTGCGGATGTGAAAAATTTCACGAAGTGCACGCTGCGCCACGTACCCTTTGCATGCCCGTTTTGCAGGTGCCATGCGACGTCTGCGCGCTCCTGGCGCACAGCGTTTTTATAGCCATGAAATGGCTGCCTGCAGTTTCGGCCAGGACGAGGTACGGAATAGGCGGTTTGCTTTCAATCACGCAATTCCCTGAGCACTTCGGGATGCGCCACGGCCACGCGCAACAGCGTTCTGGCTGCGCCGGTCGGCATGCGCCGGCCCTGCTCCCAATCCTGCAGCGTGCGGGCGGAAACGCCGAGCAGGGCCGCAAATTCCTGCTGCGACAAACCCGTTCGCGCCCGCGCCTCGGCCGCGTCCGATAAGGACACCTCAGTCACACGCGTCGCCTCGCCCCGCTTCATTTGCTGGACGGACTCCAATAAATCGCGCTGAAACCGCTCCATTTCAGTGGGCATTTTCCACTCCCTGCTTCAATTGCGCCAAAAACTCTGTGGGAAGATTGTCGAACTTTGCCTTGGCGTAAACGATCAATAACCAAATGGTTTGTGTGGCGGCATTGAAGTAAATAACTCTTGCTCCACCTCTTTTGCCTCTCCCACTTGAAGCCCAGCGAACCTTGCGGCATCCGCCACTGCCGGGAATCAAATCACCCGCATCGGGATTGGCGGCAATCCAGTTGATGAATTCAATGCGCTCCGCGTCAGTCCAAACTTCACAGGCGTATTTCTGGAATATGGGTGTCTCGGCAACGGTTTTCACGGATGCTACGGCAATGCCGTATAGAGATCAAGTTTCGAGTTCGGTAACCCCTTAGTCACCCACGGCGTTCGACGTGGCTGGGGTCAGAAAGTGACGCATCCGCCCTGCCGCTGCCGACATCCGCCGCCTCCATCGTCGCCAGCACCAGCCACAGCACGAAGCCACCGGCCACGACCAGGCAAATCCGCAGGAACAGCACGTACAGGCGGAATCGCCAGTCGGTTTCCAGCCTGTGCTCCACGGACTGGGAGGTGGCCCGCAGTGCGCGCAGGGCGTGCGCGGGCAGTTTCGTTTCCGGCGTCGGTTTGGCCATGGTTCTCGCCCCGTGAGTGCAAGCGGCTTCCCCGGGCATCTTCTCCAGCGCTCCGGAATGCCGCTTTCAAGCCTTGGAAAGACAGGCCATCCACCGTAGACGCGCCCCGCGGGTGCGGCCATGGGCGTTTGCTCCCCGCGGAGGCAGGAGAAATCAAAGGGCAAAGGGGGCCGTTTGCCCCGCAGGCTCAGACGGCCAGCGCCCCGGCGCCGCCGGCAATGAGCCAGCGCGGCTCGAACCAGCGGTCGGCATCGCCGTCGTAGGGCAGGCGGTTGATGTCCCAGTGGCGGATGAAGGGCGCGTACTCGTCCCACACGGCCGGGCCGCCGCCGATGTAGACCACGCGTCCGGGGTAGCGCGCCAGCACGTCCGCCGGCCGCTCGCCGCTGCGGATGACGGCCACGGTGCGCTCGGCCAGCGCGAAGTCCGGCACGCTGGCGATGGTGCGCGGCCCGGCCAGCAGCACGTGGCCACGCGTGACCTCGAAAAAGCGCGCCACGTCCTCCCGGAAGGGCCGCCCGCGCTCGCCTTCCCAGGGCAGCACGCCATGTAAGCCCAACTGGCCGCGCAGGCCTATGGCGCAAATCGCCCTCACGTCGCAAGTCATCGCGTCCACCTCCGGCCTGTCGGGTTGTGGGTCAGGCGGATGCCGGCGGCGACGCCAGGTGCGCCAGCACCCGGTAAGGCTTGGGGAACCAGGCCCAGTGGTCGTCCAGCCACACCAGGCCGTCGTAGGCCATGCCGGCGTCCTGGCCCGGCGGCAGCAGTTTCCAGGCCACCCACACGCGGTGCGGGTCCAGCAGCACCGCCACGCCCCGGTAGCCGCCCGGGAAGGGGCGCGACAGCTCGTTGGCGCCACCCAGCAGGCCCGCGGGCGCCACGTGGCACACCAGCCGGCTGCCGGGTACCGCCAGCCGCACGCGCGGCGGCTCGGCCCATAGCGCCTCGTAGGCGTCGCGCGCGGCGTCGGCCACGGCCGGGGCGAAGGCCAGTGCGTAGTCGCCCGCGCGCGGGCGCAGCGATGCGGCCAGCACCCCGTCGCGGTCCTGGCCCAACGCCTCCAGCAGCGGGCGCAACTGTGCCGACACGGCCGCCGCCGCCGCCAGCGCCACGGCGCGCGCGGCCTGGGAGCCGTGCGGTGCGTTCGCGTCGGCGGCTGCGGCTTCGCCCTCCCCGGCTTGGGCCGGCGCGCTGCCGCCGGTGGTCTGCGCAGGGGTTGGGCTGCCGCCTGTGGCCTTTGCGTCGCCGCCCGGCGCCTGGCCGTGCAGGGCGATGGCGGCCTCGACGTCCGTGGCCTCGTCGCGCAGCGCGGCGGCGGTGGACGCGTCCGCGCCGCGCGCCGCTTCCAGCAGTGCAGCGTGCAGGGCGCGCAACTGCACGGCGGTGAGCGCGGGCGGCCACCCGGCGTTCGGCAAGCCCTCGCCGGGCAGGGCGAAGCGGGCGCGCGAGCGCGGCAGGCCCGGCGCGCCCTCGGCCGTGTAGTCGGCCACCAGCACGCCCCCGTCCAGCGTGCCGACCTGGTGGCGGCGCCCGGCGCGTGGAAAACCCATCAAGTCCAGGAACCAGTGCGGCTCGCCGTCGCCCAGCACGCGCCGGGGGGCGAACACGAATTCCAGGCCGGGGTGGTGCTGGCCCTGGCCCGCGGCCTCGCCCTCCCCGCCGGCCGGCGGCGGCGCCAGCAGCGGCAGCAGCAGCAGCGGCGAATCGGTCTCCAGCGTGACACCCTGGCGGTGCGCCAGCGCGCACAGGCCGGCCAGCTCGAAGGCCAGCAGGCCAAGGCGCTCACCCCGGCCGGGGCCCTCGCCATACCAGCGCGCGTGCGCGGCCAGGGCGTCGGCCAAAGCCTGGGACGCCCCGCCTGCGCCCTCGGCCAGGCACAGCGCTAGGCGCAGCACGGGCGCGCGCGTCTGCGCCACGAAAGCCGGGTCGGCGATGCGCGGCGGCTGCGCC